>CAZTAP010000048.1:0-15923 GCA_964611665.1 uncultured Selenomonadaceae bacterium
ATAAGCTTTTCCACCAGCTCCTTATAATTTTCTAATTGCTCATAAATCTTCTGTCGATTTCCATCCCTGTCTTAATCGTTTATTTCGCATGCAATTTATGTTAAAATAGACTGACTATAAAATCCTTCAACCAGTTCATTGCCCCCACTCTACCTTGCAGCCATATCCTATAACACTAACTATCGCATTTACTGGAGGCCTTTGTATGGCTAAAAAATTCATTCTTTATCTTTTTGTCATTTCCCTGCTCATTACCCTTCTTTATCCGGCATGCATGTATCAGCAGGCACATAAAGCATCGACCCAAAACATCCAGACACTGACCTATTGGACGGCAAAGACCGATGATACACCAAAGGAACGCATCATTCAGCTTCCCTATACTTTTGAGCATCTTGCACCAAGAACACCGATAACCCTCACCAAGACGGTTTTGCATCCTGGCAGCTTTATCTGTATCAAATCCGTTTATGCACCTTTCCGGCTCTATGCAGATGATGCCTTGATTTACGAGTCCGGTCAACCGGACAGCTATCCTGCCTTTTTTCAGGACCCGCCTACTCTGACAAAGATTATTCCTCTGCCTGCAGACACCGATGAATCCATGAACCTGCGCCTGGAATATCAGTCACCGAAGCAGCGCAGCGAATTGCGCCTGCCCTTGATTACAACTGGTGATAATGCCGATCTCCTGCTGATGGTTTTTCAGGATACCGGTCTGACGTTCATCCTCTCGCTCATGCTGCTCTCACTCAGTCTGCTGCCAATCGTTGCTGCACTTTTTCTGATCAAAGGAAAAGATATCGCCCAGGCCTTTCTGCAGCTTGGACTTTTCGGATTCTCCATCAGTCTCTGGAGCTTTAGCGAATGCAATCTTACGGCATTCATTCTGCCTTACCCGTCACTTCTTTATCTGCTTGCTTTCCTCGGCCTGTTTACCTGCACTATACCGCTCTTGAAATTCGGACTCTGCACGCTTGGTCTGCGCAAGCCATGGCTGCTGCAAGTCCAGATCCATCTGACACAGGCAGCTGTCATGATTGCTATTGTGCTGCAATACACGGGAATCATCGGCTTTGCACAAAGTGTCTACTTTTTCCATATCCTGCTTCCGCTAAGTCTCTCGGCGTTCTCCCTGCAGATTCTATGGGCTACACTCAAATACAAAAATCCGGTTGCGCGGCGCTTCGTCATCCCCATGGGCATTCTGGCCCTTGCCGCTTTGCTGGAAGTCCTCAATTATAAATTCCGCTTCACGAATAATCTGTCCTTTTTCTTCCAGATAGGCTCTGTCCTGTTCATCCTGTCCCTTGCTGTACTCTGCATTCACTTCATGCAGGAGTCACTCAAAATGAAGGAAGAAAAAAAACAAATGAACTTCAGTCTGCTGCTTGCAGAACAGCAGACTGAAGTTCAGCGTCACCAATATGCAGTTCTTACCGAGCACGAAAAAGTATTGCGTGAACAGCGGCATGACCTGCGGCATCAACTCATCGTACTCAAAAGCTACAGTATGGAAAATGACCAGGAAAGCCTGCAAAACTATATTGATGAACTCACTGCCAAAATCCCGGTGGAGAAAGATCTCTTCCTGTGCCGCAATTTCGTAATGAATTCCATGGCTTTGTATTTCCGCTCGCTGGCCAAAAAACAGCAGATTGATCTTACCCTGCAGCTGGCAGCCATCGGCGAGAAAAACGGCCCGATTCAGGACAGCGATCTTTGCGTGATTCTCGGCAATCTGCTGGAAAACGCCATTGAAGCCAGTGCCTATCTGCCAGCAGAACAACGCCGCATCACCCTCACCAGCCGCATTTACAACAAGAAGCTGTTCATCCTCATGGACAACAGCTACGATGGATTCTGCTCACAGAAATCCGGTGTATTTTATTCACGCAAACGGGCAGACAAGGGAACCGGCCTGGCTTCCATTGAGACTGTCGCCAGTAAATATCATGGCATGGTAAGCTTCGAGCCAGGCGATAAGAATTTTGTGTCTTCTGTATATCTTGAGCTTACTGAAGAATATACTGTACCTTAAGCTTTATCTTCGCATGCAAAAACAGGAATATTATGCTCTTGTGATTTTCTTTTATTTTCTATAAAATAAAAGAAATAATAGAACGGCCAGATCTGCCTTCAAGTCCAACTGCAAATCCCTCTTGAGGAAGCACCGATGAATAAGCCTGGCCTGCACAATGAAAAGAGTGACAACTATGAAATCTGTTTTTGTTTGCAATCCAGCCAGTTCTCTTCATCAGCTGATGCAGGATAATCAAAAAGCAGTGCATGCGTATAATATGTCTGCTCTGCTGCACACGCAGCGTATCGTCTGCATCTGCCTGCTGGCTGCGATCATCATTGGTACATTTATCGACACCTTCCGCCCCTGTGTTCCAGGCTACGCAACGACACTTATCCTTTGCTTTGGTATCGCAAAGCTTTTTCACCGACAGCACTGGCAAAAATATACGCTGCATGGACTTTATCTGATGGTTGCAGTACTCGCATTGATTACCTTTTACATCAGCCTGGTAATGTTTCCCAATCGTCCGACAGCAATCGCCTGCATGTTTTTCGGTTTCATCCCAATGCTTTTTATTGACCGTCCAATCCGTTATTACAGTCTGCTTGGTCTGCTCTATCTCTTATATGGTGTGCTGGTACTTTGGTGCAAAGGCGCAGAGACTGGCGGCGTGGATGCCGTGAATGCCCTGATCAGTGCTTTTGCCGGAATCTTTCTGGGGCTTGTGTTCCTACGATTACGTTTGGGATTCTTCGAAGCCCAGCGCCAGCTTTTTCGCGAAAAAGCAACCGATGTATTGACCGATCTTGAATACAAAAATCCGGTTGCACGGCGCTTCGTCATCCCCATGAGCATCTTCGCCCTTGCCGCTTTGCTGGAAGTCCTCAATTATAAATTCCGCTTCACGAATAATCTGTCCTTTTTCTTCCAGATAGGCTCTGTCCTGTTCATCCTGTCCCTTGCTGTACTCTGCATTCACTTCATGCAGGAGTCACTCAAAATGAAGGAAGAAAAAAAACAAATGAACTTCAGTCTGCTGCTTGCAGAACAGCAGACTGAAGTTCAGCGTCACCAATATGCAGTTCTTACCGAGCACGAAAAAGTATTGCGTGAACAGCGGCATGACCTGCGGCATCAACTCATCGTACTCAAAAGCTACAGTATGGAAAATGACCAGGAAAGCCTGCAAAACTATATTGATGAACTCACTGCCAAAATCCCGGTGGAGAAAGATCTCTTCCTGTGCCGCAATTTCGTAATGAATTCCATGGCTTTGTATTTCCGCTCGCTGGCCAAAAAACAGCAGATTGATCTTACCCTGCAGCTGGCAGCCATCGGCGAGAAAAACGGCCCGATTCAGGACAGCGATCTTTGCGTGATTCTCGGCAATCTGCTGGAAAACGCCATTGAAGCCAGTGCCTATCTGCCAGCAGAACAACGCCGCATCACCCTCACCAGCCGCATTTACAACAAGAAGCTGTTCATCCTCATGGACAACAGCTACGATGGATTCTGCTCACAGAAA
Organism: uncultured Selenomonadaceae bacterium; assembly: GCA_964611665.1. Taxonomy (GTDB): domain Bacteria; phylum Bacillota; class Negativicutes; order Selenomonadales; family Selenomonadaceae; genus CAZTAP01. The sequence continues at coordinate 3,552 of CAZTAP010000048.1, forward strand.
TCCGGTGTATTTTATTCACGCAAACGGGCAGACAAGGGAACCGGCCTGGCTTCCATTGAGACTGTCGCCAGTAAATATCATGGCATGGTAAGCTTCGAGCCAGGCGATAAGAATTTTGTGTCTTCTGTATATCTTGAGCTTACTGAAGAATATACTGTACCTTAAGCTTTATCTTCGCATGCAAAAACAGGAATATTATGCTCTTGTGATTTTCTTTTATTTTCTATAAAATAAAAGAAATAATAGAACGGCCAGATCTGCCTTCAAGTCCAACTGCAAATCCCTCTTGAGGAAGCACCGATGAATAAGCCTGGCCTGCACAATGAAAAGAGTGACAACTATGAAATCTGTTTTTGTTTGCAATCCAGCCAGTTCTCTTCATCAGCTGATGCAGGATAATCAAAAAGCAGTGCATGCGTATAATATGTCTGCTCTGCTGCACACACAGCGTATTGTCTGCATTTGCCTGCTTGCCGCGATCATCATTGGCACATTTCTCGATACCTTCCGCCCTTGTATTCCAGGCTATGCAACGACACTTATCCTTTGCTTTGGTATCGCAAAGCTTTTCCACCGACAGCACTGGCAAAAATATACACTGCACGGACTTTATCTGATGGTTGCAGTACTGGCATTGATTACCTTTTATATCAGCCTGGTGATGTTTCCCTATCGCCCGACAGCAATCGCCTGCATGTTTTTTGGCTTCATCCCAATGCTTTTTATCGACCGTCCAATCCGTTATTACAGCCTGCTTGGCCTGCTTTATCTCTTATATGGTATACTGGTGCTTTGGTGCAAAGGCTCAGAGACTGGCGGCGTGGATGCCGTGAATGCCTTAATCAGTGCTTTTGCCGGAACCTTCCTGGGGCTTTTGTTCCTGCGGTCACGTTTGGGATTCTTCGAAGCCCAGCGCCAGCTTTTCCGCGAAAAAACAACCGATGTATTGACCGGTCTTGGTAACCGCCGCAAACTATATGAGCTGATTTCTGCTATCCAGACCGGAGAAAAAGCACGACCATCCGGCCTATTGATGCTGGACATCGATTTATTCAAACATTTCAACGATACTTATGGCCATGCCGCCGGCGACACCTGCCTGCATGGACTTGGCCGCCTGTTGACGGCAATGGAAGCTGAGTTCCACGCCGGATTTTATCGATACGGCGGCGAAGAATTCGTGGGCCTTCTTTGGAACTGTGATTCAGCTGCCCTGGAACAAATCGCCGAAGTAATCCGCTTGAACGTGCAGACCATTGCAGTCACCGGTCCGCATATGACCGTAAGCATCGGCACACTTTACGGACAGGATGCTGACACTGCCGACGTTGAAAAATGGCTGAATTTCGCTGACCAGGCCCTGTACGCAGCCAAAGAAAATGGCCGCAACCAGGTAGTATGCTGGCACCCTGAGATTTGACCAGCTCACTGAGCAAGAACGCATCTGCCTCTTCTTACTAACCAAACTCCCCTACCGCTTACGCAAAGCGTAAACGGTAGGGGAGTTCTCTTTATATGCCGCCCTCTGCCGGAGCTTCCAAACCGACCGTATAGTGTAAATCCTCATCAACATGCACATGCAGAATAACCCTGCGCAGCGGCTTTTCCCGACTAAGAAACATCCGGTCAAAAAAAATACGGACATCCCCCGGTTTTTGCGGCACCAAAAGCCAGGTATCTGTACTTGGCGAACCCACGATATGCAATTCTGCTCCTGTATAATACTGTACTTTGCTCACACACTTCAAGACATCCTGCTCATCCAAGCCAATAACTTTATACCAGCTGCCATCTCCATATAAAAGGGTGAGTTTGATTCCCTTATCATCCCAGTTAAGCTTTTCTACACAATTTTTTTCCAAAATATCCGTTGCAGCTTTTTCAGCGGCTGCATCCCATACGGGTATCGGATCATCTTTGATTTTCTGCTGACGAGACGCCTCTGCAGAAGAAAAACATAAGGTAATTGTTATGCATCCAGTCATAAATAAGAACAAAGCAATTTTTTTCATTTTCATCCCTCAGTTATTTGATTCAGATAGACAGAACTACCGAACTTTTCGTCATTATGCACCTTCAGTATCACTTTGCGTATTGAAGAGTTCTCCTGGAAAGGACGGCAATCATCAAAAATAATCTCTGCATCGCCCTCTTTTTCAAGAAGGAAAAACCAGGTACGTGCATAGGGAGCTCCGACACAGTCCTTTGCACCTGTATAGATTGATTGATCAAGCGCACATTGCAAAACCTCCTGTCCTTCCAGGCCATGAACTTCATAGACATAGCCTGTACTCGGATTTTCCAGTAAGGTCAGTCGAACGCCGCGAAAATCCCATTGCAGGCCCTCGGTAAGATCCTCCTGGTTCGGCTCTGAAGCAGCCCCATCTGCCGCTGTCTTGTCCTGAACCACCAGCGGTGCTGCCGCATAAATCGTTGAAGGAACCATCCCCCCAATCGCAAAATTCAATAAAGCAAATAAGAACACAACTACTATTTTCATAAAACCACTCCCTGCTTATCATAGTGCTATCATACAGTCAGTTCTACTTTTTTCCTTCTCTTTGCCAACCATTTTCGCAAAGCAAAGACCTCGCCGCATCTGTGTTCAGCGAGGTCTCTGCTTTATTTTTCTTAGCCAATCCGTACCGTATGAATGACATTGTAGCCCTTGGCTTCGAGTTTTCCCTTGATTTCATCTGCCGATGGCATATCACCGCGTACAACGATTTCATATTTGCCATTTGGCTGCTTGCAGGTCACAAGACTGTCAATGTTGAGTCCTGCCTCCGTAAATACGCTTGCAATATCCTTTACGACACCAACCTTATCATCCACCTCGATGGTAATGCGGGTTTTGCCATCAGCAAGACCCATGACATCGACCAAAGCTTTGAAAATATCCGTCTCCGTAATGACGCCAACTACAGCACCTACGCTGCTCACGACCGGAAGACCGCCGATTTTGTTGTTGCACATGATAAGTGCCGCTTCTTCGATCGTAGCCTCTTCATTGACAGAAATGACGTCTTTCTGCATAATATCCCGAATGCACATTTTGGCAAGCAGGGATGTAATCTCATACTTTGACAACGTGGTTGCAGGCGATGGTGCTACACGCATAATATCCTTATCATTCAAAAATCCCACGAGTTTGCCGTCCTCAACAACGGGAAGCCTCCGAAAGTGATGTTTTTTCATAAGTACTGCTGCCTCATCGACCTTCGTTTCCGGTGTTACGGTTATCGGATTTTTTGTCATTCTATTTGCTACGAACATTTCAGACCACCCTTTCCTGTTTTTCCTCATATGAGAAAGGATTCGCGACAAAAGTGCGAATCCCTGCTTATTCGTATGAATTTTCCTATATTTTCCGTATCCGGCTCAACCGCCAAGATAGGCCTTGCGTACATCCTCACTGGCTGCCAGCTCCTTCGCATCACCCGCTAAAGTAATACGCCCGGTCTCCAGCACATAAGCCCGGTTCGCTATGGAAAGTGCCATATTGGCATTCTGCTCAACCAGCAGGACTGTAGTTCCCGTTTTATTGATATCCACAATGATATTGAAGATTTCCTTGATCAAAAGCGGTGCAAGACCCATCGAAGGCTCATCCAGCAGCAGCAGCTTCGGACGGCTCATGAGCGCACGGCCCATCGCCAGCATCTGCTGCTCACCGCCGGAAAGCGTTCCTGCCTGCTGATTTTTCCGTTCTTCCAGCCGCGGGAAACGCTCGAAAACCATCTTGAGATCCTGGGCAATGCCTGCCTTATCTTTGCGGATAAACGCTCCGAGATCAAGATTTTCCATGACCGTCATCTCGGCAAAGATGCGCCGGCCCTCTGGTACCTGTGAGATACCTGCCTTTACGATATGATGTGCAGACATGCCCGCAATGTTTTTGTCCAGGAACTCAATTTTGCCTGTTTTCGGCTTCAGCAGACCAGAGATGGTCCGCAGTGTTGTCGACTTCCCGGCACCATTCGCGCCGATCAGCGTCACGATCTCGCCTTCCTTGACTTCAAGGCTGATACCCTTAATGGCATGGATTGCACCATAATATACATTGATATCCTCTATTTTCAGCATTGTTCCCATCATCAGGCCTCCCCGCCAAGATATGCCCGGATGACCTCCGGGTCCCGCTTGATTTCATCCGGCGTTCCTTTGGCAATGATTACGCCATATTCCAAAACATAGATGCGCTCGCAGATTCCCATGACCAGACTCATATCATGTTCAATCAAAAGCACAGTAAGGCCGAACTCCTTACGAATCCAACGGATCATCTCCATGAGTTCCTTCGTTTCCTGCGGGTTCATACCAGCCGCTGGCTCATCGAGCAGCAAAAGCTTTGGCTGAGCGGCCAGAGCACGTGCAATCTCCAGACGGCGCTGTGCACCATATGGCAGATTCTTTGCCATCTCGTGTGCTTTATCGTCAAGCTTGAAAATCTTCAAAAGAGCCATGCTCTTTTCTTCGATCTCCTTTTCCTCCCTGAAGTACCGTCCCAGACGGATTACAGCCTCTGCCACCGTATATTTGACATGGGAATGATAAGCAATCTTGACATTATCCAAAACACTGAGCTCCGAAAACAGACGGATGTTCTGGAAGGTACGTGCAATGCCCCGCTGCGTGATCTGATATGGCTTAAGCCCTACGATGCTCTTGCCATCAAAATCGATGGTTCCTGTCGTCGGCTCATAAACGCCTGTAATCATGTTAAAGGCCGTCGTCTTGCCGGCACCATTTGGTCCGATGAGACCGACTAGCTCGCCTTTATTAATATAGAAGTTAAAATCCGAAACCGCCTTGAGGCCGCCAAATACCTCGGACACATTCTCTGCCTTCAATAACACTTCTGCCATTACTTACGACCTCCCTTCAAATGAAACCGCTGGAAGATCTTCATATCTGTGATTTCCATATAGCCAAACAATCCCTGCGGACGATAGAACATAAGCAGGATCAACGCCAGAGCATAAATGATCATGCGGAATTCCGGCCAGCTGGCCAGGGCAGCGGAGATTGCCGTTACAACAAACGCACCTGCAATCGAACCCGTGAGCGAGCCAAGTCCGCCAAGTACGACCATGATCAGATAGTTGAACGAAGCCATGAACGTAAAGGAGGAAGGGTTGATAATATAGAAGCAATGTGCAAAAAGGCCGCCGGCTACGCCAGCAAAACCAGCGCCAATGGCAAAAGCCATAACCTTGTACTTCGTCGTATTGATGCCCATTGCCTCCGCTGCGATCTCATTCTCGCGAATGGCAATGCAGGCACGTCCATGCGAGGAATTCACGAAATTCTTAATGAAGAACAGCGTAAACAACATAACGAAGAATACCCAGGTAAACGTCGTATAATGCGGAATGCCCTTAAAGCCTGCAGCACCACCAACATACTGAATATTCATGATGACAATGCGGATGATCTCACCAAGGCCAAGGGTCGCAATCGCCAGATAATCTCCGCGAAGACGCAGCGTCGGCAGTCCAATGAGAACGCCAAGAGCTGCTGCTGCCAGACCGCCAACCACCAGTGCTGCCAGGAATGGCACGTGGAAATTTGTCGTAAGCACAACACCGACATAAGCCCCGACGGCCATAAAGCCTGCATGTCCAAGAGAAAACTGTCCGGTATAGCCATTGATGAGGTTCAGGCTGGCCGACAGAATAATGTTGATACCAATAATCAAAAGATTGAGCTGCCAAAACGAGCCGATGATCCGGACCGAAATAAGCCCCTGCAAAATTGCAAAAACAGCAATGCCCAGGACCAGCAGCAATAAATCACTTTTCCGAAGATTCATTTCTGCCACCTACACTTTCTCACGCGTATTCTTGCCAAACAATCCGGACGGCTTGAACAAGAGTACCAGAATCAAAATAGCGAAGGCCGCTGCATCACGGAAGGTAGAAGAAAGGAAGCCCGAAACAAGCGCCTCGACTACGCCCAGAATGATACCGCCGGCCACAGCGCCCGGCAAAATGCCGATACCGCCAAGTACAGCGGCCACGAAGGCCTTAAGGCCCGGCATGATTCCCATGAGCGGGTCAATGGAATTGTAATATACACCAACGAGCACACCGGCAACTGCTGCGAGTGCCGAACCGATACCAAACGTAATCGAAATGACACGGTCCGAGTCAATGCCCATGAGCTGGGCTGTCTCCGTATCAAAGGAAGCTGCACGCATCGCCTTGCCGATCTTGGTCTTCTGTACGATATAGGTCAAAAGCACCATAAGCACACAGGTGATGCCCAAAATCAGCATCTGCTGACCATTGATGACCAATGGTCCGATGTTGATCGCAACACTGTCAAAAACTGCCGGAAACGTACGCGGCGTCGGTGACACGAAATACATACTCGTGTACTCAAGGAAAAACGAAACACCGATTGCCGTAATGAGCACCGAGATACGCGGTGCATGACGAAGCGGCTTATAGGCCAGCTTCTCAACAAGCATTCCCAGCAGACCCGTGACGACCATAGAAATCAGAATAGCCGGCACGATGGAAAAATTCGTTTTTGTAATTGCAAAAAATCCGATATATGCACCTACCATATAAATATCGCCATGCGCAAAGTTGATGAGCTTGATAATACCATAGATCATGGTATAGCCCAGCGCAATCAATGCATAGATGCTGCCCAGCGATACGCCATTGATGAGCTGCTGCAATAGCTGCTGTGTAAAGTCCATGCTTAAATCCTCCTAAAATCCCCCTGCACCATACTGCAGGGTCATTTCTCACACAAAAGGACCGCATCACTGCGGCCCTTTCCTTTATCTATCGCTTAGCCTTCCGGCGCGATCTTTGCCTTCATTTCCTTTTCGCCGTTCTTCATTTCAAGAATTACAGCACTCTTGATTGGATTGTGGTTTTTGTCCATCGTGATTTTACCAGTGCCAACCTGGAGATCCTTTGTCTCTTCAAGAGCCTTCTGGATTTTCTCCGGATCGTCGCTGCCAGCACGCTTGATGGCATCAATGAGCATCTTTCCGGCATCATAGCCAAGAGCCGCAAAAACGTTTGGCGCATGATTATATTCCTTCTTGAACGACTCAATGAAGCTCTGGACATCCTTATCCTTCTCGGAATAATGCGAACTGAAGAAGGTATTGTTAAGGGCATCTGCACCAGCAATGTCTACAACCTTCGTATCATCCCAGCCATCGGTACCAAGAAGCGGCTGTGTAATGCCAAGCTCACGAGCCTGCTTTACAATCTTGCCGACCTCTTCATAATAAGCCGGAATAAAGATAACATCAGCATTTGCTGTCTTGATCTTTGTCAGCGTTGCCTTGAAATCCTGATCCTTCTGGAGGAAAGCCTCTTCCATTACGACCTTGCCGCCAGCAGCCTCGAACTTCTCTTTGAATACCTGACCGAGGCTCTTGGAATAATCTGAGCTGCTGTCTATGTAAACAACAGCAGTCTTTGCTTTGAGGTCCTTGCTTGCAAACGTTGCCATAACCTCACCCTGCTGCGGGTCAATGAAGCAGCTGCGGAAGATGAACGGCTTTACCTGTCCGTTTTCTACCGTTACAGCCGGACTTGTAGCATCCGGTGCAATGACTGGAATCTTGTTATCATTTGCTACCTGGGATTCTGCCATCACATTTGCCGTAACAGCCGGTCCGACGACAACCTTGACCTTGTCATCAGAAATAAGCTTTGTCGCTGCATTTACAGCTTCAGAAGCCTCCGATTTATTATCAACCGTTACCAGATTGATCTTCTTGCCATTGACGCCGCCTGCATCATTTGCTTCCTTAATTGCAAGCTTCAGACCATCCAGCGTTGCACTGCCGTAGTTTGCAACGTTACCGGTCATCTCAAAGTTAGCGCCAACCTTGATTTCATCACTCTTTGCCTCATCGCCGCAGCCCGCAAAAACACTGCCGAGCATTGCAACACCGAGAAGCATTCCCGCCATACGCAGGCTCTTCTTACTGAACTTCATAATAATTCCTCCCCTAAAGGTCTCTTTCAGTATATGCAGCGGGCTTTCTCCGTCTACGCCGCCGCGTATGCTAATGAACCTTATTATAAGTTACATGTTTACAATAGTCAATAGTTTTTTGCTATGAACTTGTATTTATTTTTACTATTTGTATTTTCCCTATGGACTACCACCTGCTTATCCCTATTTTTATAGTATTTTTTCATAACAAATATGCACATAATTGGTTTTTGTCCACCTCTCGTGTACAACCCCATTGTATCACGGATGAGCATTGCTTTTCAAGTCAATTTAGTAAATTCTGTTAATTTATTTTCCAATTCTGTCCAGCAGGAGCTTGGAAAATGATTTCGCGTTGCGCAATCTTGAACAATGGCGTTATAATAAAATTAGATTTTTCTTTCTATAATATAAAAGGAGTCCTGACGATGAAAAAATTATTGACCAGTCTGCTTTTCCTGCTCATACTGAGCGCAGCCTCACTTGTACAGGCTGCACCTGCTGACACCTTCCAGGATGCCCTGCAGCAGCAAAAAGATCCAACCGGACACTATACAGCTGTCATCGACATCCATCTCGCTCTGCTCGGCAAGCTGACTTCGACAACCAACATCGACATAAATGCACAGCCTTATATCATGCATACAACGACCAGTTGTGTCTCGGAGCATCAGAAAGACAAGCCAAAATCCACTGAACTATACGCTGAAGAAATCACAGGCGCCATTCGCAGCTATCAGGAAAAGACCGTCAACGATAAAAAACAATGGGTCTACAAGGATGAAAAACTGCCCGACGGCAAAACTGCAGCAGATCTCATGAACCCGGCCGGTTTGCTGGAATCCGTCAAAACAGTCTCAGCACTCTCAGAAAATGAACAGCAGCAAACCCTGCAGGTCGTGTTTGACAGCAGCAAAATGTACGACAGCAGTGCTGCACAGCATACAGCTAAACTGGCGGACAAAACCTACACCGACCTTATTGCTTCCCTGAAAGATGCCGGCGACGTCACAGCCAATGTTGTCATTGACAAAAAGACAGGCCGGCTGGTCAGCCTGCAGGCAGATATCACAAAGCAGACCAGCTGCTTTACCGATGCTATCGTCAAGGGCGTCATGGAACAATACAAAGCGAAGGGAAAAAGCAAGAACAGTGCCCTGGAAGAAGAAATCCTGAGCCGTATGCTGAAAGTCCAACAGTCAACGCTTGATGTCACCTTTGGACCGCTTACCGAAACACCGGTCATTCCGTCAAACATCAAAAAAGAAGCTGCCAAAGATAAATAAAGCAATAAAGAGAAGAGAGGCTGCGTAAAATTACAGCCTCTCTTCTCTTTATTCTGCATCAAGACGATAGACGGGCTCGTCCTCTGTCTGACGTCTGCTGGCATAGACAATATAGTAAAGCACGGCACAAGCCAGGGCAGCTGCCCCCGTCAATGCATAAATCCCAGCAAAGCCAATGGCATCACGCGCTGCGCCAAGAAGATAAGGACCCACACCAAGCCCAAGATCCAGCGCCACGAAATATGTAGAGACTGCAACCCCGATCCGATAATCCGGTACAAGCTTCACGCAGATTGCCTGTCCATTTGACATAAACGTCCCATAACCAAGGCCAACAAAAACACCAGCCAGCAGCAGCGTCCAGCTTTGCGTCGTGACACTCAGCAGCAAAAGTCCTGCCGACAGGCAGACATAGCTGGGATACATGACAAAATCCTCGCCTTTGCGGTCAAACAGAACACCAGCGGCCGGCCGCGCCAGGGTGATCACTACCGCATAGACAACAAAAAACAGCGTACCCGCTCCTAAAAGATTCAATTCTTGTGCATAAGTGGCCAGGAATCCTAAAACTCCGGAATAGCAGATTCCCATAAAAAACGCCACGAAAGAAATCGCATAGACCCTTGGCTCCAGAAAATTCGCCAGCGTAAAGGCCTGCAGTTCGGCCTTGCGTTCATCTGTCAGACTGCTTTCCTGAACATCAAGATAAACAACAGCCACCAAACACGCAAACAGCACGACAACACAAAAATCAACAATATACACGAAGCTCACCTGCTGCTGCATCAGCATCCCAAGGAGCGGCCCGATAGCGGCAGCAAGGCTCATGCTCAGCGCATAATAATTGATTCCCTCACCACGACGCTCCGCCGGGATAATACTCGATACGATTGTACTCGTAGCTGTCGACGCAATTCCATAGCCAATTCCGTTCAAAAAGCGCACGATATACAGTGTAAACAGGGAATCCAAAGAAAAATATAAGATCGTTGTCAATAAATAAAATACAATTCCCGCATACAGCATCCGCTTCCTGCCATAAAGCTCAATAGACCGGCCCGCCAGAAGACGAGCAAGCAGCGTTCCCAAAATAAAGATACCTGCAGCCAGACCAGCTTCCGGCATAGTTGCATGCAGGGAACGAATTGCCTCAGCAGCAATAATGACAATCAACATATAATAGATGATATAAATCAAAAAATTGATTGCCGTATCCAGCACAAACTCCTTTGTCCATAATCGTACTTTTTCCATATAACCATCAACCTTTCTTTTTGTGATGGTTTTGATTATAGCGAAGCCTGCGCTGCTTGTATAACAGAATAAAAAGATATCTGTCATCACTAAAAACGATGGCTGCTTTACTGCCGCTTTGCGAACAGCTCCAGAATATAGTCTACATAAACCGAAATGCTGCGTGCCTTAGGATTCTCGCGCTTATATACCAGACAGGCATCCAGTTCAAACGGTTCCTGCAGTTCATATACGCCCTGCTCATTTCCCAAAGCATGTAATAAACGTTCCGGCAGAAGTGCACCGACAGGGTTCTGACGGCAATAATGGATCATCGCATAGGGTGTCGAAAGACGAGCTGCCAGTTTGGGCAATCTTCCCGTACAGGAAAAATACGCACGAAACGCTTCATTCATAAAATATTTTGGTGGATAATACACCAAAGGAAATCGTCGCAGCAGCATACGATCCACTGACGCAGGTAAATTCTCCAGGCAAGGCGCATAGTAAGCCATGCGGTCGCGGCAAAAATAACGCCGTTCATACTCTGCAAAAGCTGCCTCTTTCACCAGATAGGTCGAGGCAATATCTATACGATCCGCATGAAGATCCGCAAGCAGTTCTTCCTCCTCCATATCGTAGACATTCAGTACAATATTCTTATCATGCTGCTGAAAATAGGCCACATGCGTATTCATAAGCACATCACCCAGTGTACGTAAGATACCGACATGAAGCTCTACCGGCAGGTGCCGTGTCTCCGACTGAAAATCATAAACGATCTCCTGCAAATGCTCCATCCACACGCGAATCTTCTCCAGAAAAAGCTCACCTTCCTGCGTGAGATGGCTGCCCCGATTGGAACGCTGAATCAACTGTACCCCCAATGTGTCCTCCAGCTTTTTCATCTGCGCACTGAAAGCTGACTGCGTGATATTCGCCTCCTCTGCCGCCTGTGTAAAATTCTGTATGCGTCCATAAACAATAAAGTATTTCAATTGTTGAATACTTGGCAGTTCTCCCATCACTACCACCTGCTTATCCCTATTTTTATAGTATTTTTTCATAACAAATATGTACACAATTGATTTTTGTCCATCTCTCGTGCACGGCCCCATTGTATCACGGATGCATACTGTTCTTCAAGTCAATTAGCAAATACTTGTACGGACTGCGCCTGCTGACATTTTTTCGAATGCCTTGCAGCAGCAAAATGTACGACAGCAGTGCCGCAAAGCGTATAAAACAAGGAGCTGCCAGAAAACCTGACAGCTCCTTGTTTTATTCGGCGTCATCCATATTATAAAATACATTACCCCATGTGTTGAAATCCGCATCATGCGATTTATTTCTCGCTACAAAGTCTTTCCAGTCAGCAGCTGAAACCCGTGTAATCTCGCCACTGTTAAAAACATCAGTCCGCGAAATGGTTCCCTGCAAAAAAGGAATGACCTCAGAAGCACGACTTGCCATGTTCACCTTGCTTACAATGTATTCATTGCCTACCTTTTTATACAAAAAAGCATCAAGAACACCACCTGCAACCTTTTCCAATTCCTCATCGGATAACGCTTCCCAATTTTTATCCATATAAAACACCTCTTTCTCTTTCCTGCTTATTTATCAATTATACGCCAGAAAAAAGAAAGCATTCCACCAGAAAACGATCAATTGTAAAGCCAGGAATCATATACCGAAAGCTGTACATAATCACTGGTAAAGTACATATACTCGCCATGCCCGATGGAAGTATGTGCCGAAGCTCCGCCAGCCTTTGCCGGAATGACTGGAACTTCAGCCATACCGTATTTCTGTGCATAAACTTCCGGCGAATCCGCACTGCCTAATCCCGAACGGTCAAAATGACGGCTGCTGC
>CAZTAP010000049.1:0-15814 GCA_964611665.1 uncultured Selenomonadaceae bacterium
TTTACTATAGTAAAATCTTTCGGATTGTAGTATTCTTTATATAGCATTTTGTGCTGTTTATGTAGAAGAACGAAAGGTTGTGTTAGTAAGGCCATGAACGAAAAGACGATGAACAGAGGATTGAAGAACAGGCACTTGCAGCTGATTTCTTTGGGAGGGATCATCGGCAGCGGCTATTTCCTCGGAACGGGCTATGTCCTGCAGCAGGCGGGGCCGGCAGCTCTTTTGGCGTATCTTTTGGGCGGGGCAATCGTGCTCTGCGTTATGCTTTGTCTGGCAGAGCTTGCGGTTGCTCAGCCGGTGTCCGGCTCTTTTGTCACGTATGCAAAGGAGAATATTTCTTCAACCTGGGCCTGTGGTGTGGGCTGGGCATACTGGCTCAGCTGGGTGGCCTATGTACCGTCCGAGATGATTGCGGCGGGCATCATTATGAATCATTTCGTTCCAGGCGTGAGTCAGCTCTGGTGGGCTGTGCTTTTCGGCCTTATTGTCACATGCATCAACCTTTTCCATGTGGATAAATTCGGTGAGAGCGAGTTCTGGCTTGCCATCATCAAGATCGTGGCCCTGGTGGCCTTCAGCATCGTGGGTTTCCTGATCTGCATCGGCGTAATCGGGGATCAGGGATTTGTGGGTACGGATATCCTGCTGGGCAGCGGCGGTTTTGCGCCGAACGGCTATTGGTCCATCATCCTCACGATGACGATCATTCTGGTCAATTTTCAGGGTTCGGAGATCATCGGGCTCGCTGCAGGGGAGTGCAAGAATCCGGAGAAAAGTATCCCGATTGCCGTACGCAATGTGACCTGGCGTATCATCGCCCTGTACATCATTCCGATTTCCATGCTGATTTCGATTTTGCCATGGGATAAGGCGGGAATCGGCGAGAGCGTGTTTGCTACAGCACTTTCCCAGTATGGGATGGATTCGTTTGCTTCATTCTTTGCGTTTGTCGTGCTCACGGCAGCGATTTCCTGCTCGAATTCCGGTCTTTATGGCAGCGGCCGTACTTTGCATGCACTGGCACGTTTTGGCATGGCACCGAAATTCATCGGCGAAATCAACAAGAATGGCATGCCGGCCAAGGCAATCCTGGTATCGATCTGTGCCTGCTGGCTCATCATTCTTCTTTATACCTTTGATGCGAGTGAGACGGCGTATACGTATCTTCTGGCTGTTTCCGGCTTTACCGGTGCGATGGCCTGGATTTCCATCTGCTGGAGCCAGTACCGCTTCCGCAAACGCATCGTTGCTGAGGGCAGACTGGATACCCTCAGGTATAAGACTCCGTTTTTCCCTTATGTGACCTTGTTCGGCATCTGGGTCGAAGTGTTCTGCATGGCGGTCATTGCCTTTACGCCGGAACTGCGTTCGACGCTTTATGCAGGTGTGCCGATGATGGTGGTACCGATGATTGTCTATCGTATCCATCAGCACAGATTGGCACATTCGGCTGATGCACTGGCTTCCAAATAATAGATCATGCGAAAAAGCGCTCTGCGGATGTATGCAGAGCGCTTTTTTATTATGCGGTTATTGATGTTCGAGCAGACAGTCCAAAAAGACCTGGCCATATTTCTTGAGTTTTTGCTCGCCGACGCCTTTGACGTCAAGCATTTCGTCAAGGTTCTTTGGCTGCACCGCGCACATATCCCGCAGCGTGGCATCGGAAAAGATGAGATACGGCGGTACCTGGTCGCGTGAGGCCAGGTCTTTGCGCAGTGCGCGCAGATAGTCGAAGAGTGTGACATCCACAGGCTGGCGGGCCTTTTTCTTGTGGATCTGCTGGGTGACGGTCTGTTTGCCGCGCAATACGTCATAGGCGGGCGGCAGCAGGTGCAGCACGGGATATTCGCTTTCGGTGAGTGCGAGGTAATCGGTTGCGACGAAGCGCTGGATCAGCAGCTTGATTTCCGGGATGCTTTTCTCCTGCATGATGCCATAGGTGGACAGCTGATTCAGGCCGAATTTCCGTACGCGCTGATCGTTTGAGCCTTTGAGTACCTGGGCGACCATGGTCATGCCGTAGCGTTCATGCATGCGGTAGATGCAGGAAAAAACTTTCTGGGCATCGATTGTTACGTCGATGCGCTCCGTTTCGCCGCGGCAGTTGCTGCAGTTTTTGCAGTCGTCAGGAGCGCTGTTTTCGCCGAAATACTGGATGATGAATTGCCGCAGGCAGTTCGGGGTATGGCAGTAGTCGACCATTTTCTGCAGTCGGCCGAATTCGTGTGCCTTGCGGTCCTCGTTTTCAGTGGAGACGTCGATGAGGAATTTCTGTGTCATGGTATCCTGCGGAGAAAAGAGCAGGATGCACTCGCCCGGCTCGCCATCGCGGCCGGCACGCCCGGCTTCCTGGTAGTAGGATTCAATGTTCTTCGGCATGTTGTAGTGGATGACATAGCGTACATTCGATTTATCGATGCCCATGCCAAAGGCGTTCGTGGCAACGATGACCTGCACGTTATCATAGAGAAAATCATCCTGTGCACGGGTGCGTTCTTCGTCTTTGAGTCCTGCATGATAACGGCCGACCGCGAGCTTTTTCTTTTTGAGCAGTTCATAGACGGCATCGACTTCTTTCCGCGTAGCGGCATAGATGATGCCCGCATCATCCGGATGGTTTTTGACATAGCTGGTAATGTATTTCTTTTTATCTTCGCCGCGCAGTACGCCAAAGTACAGGTTTGGGCGGTCAAAGCCTGCAACGTGTACGGCAGGGTTCCGGAGCTGCAGCAGTGATACGATATCGTCCTTGACGGCCGGCGTCGCTGTAGCGGTAAAGGCACCCAGCAGGGGCTTTTTGGGCAGCGAGGCAATGAACGGCGCGATGCGGCGGTAGCTTGGACGGAAATCATGGCCCCATTGGGATAAGCAGTGGGCTTCGTCTACGGCAATCATCGAGATTTCCGTGCGGGACAGGATGGATTGAAAATAGTCTGTATCCAGTCGTTCCGGTGCAACATAGATGAGCTTGTACCGGCCGGCGGCAATGGCAGACAGGCGTTCACCGGCCTGGCCGGCAGTAAGCGAGCTGTTGATGAAGGTGGCGGGGACACCCTGCTCCTGCATGGCATCGACCTGATCCTTCATGAGGGAGATGAGCGGTGAGATTACGAGAGTGATTCCGGGCAGCAGCATGGCTGGTACCTGGAAACAAATGGATTTCCCGGCACCGGTCGGCATGATTGCTACGGTATCCTTGCCGTTCAGCAGGCTTTTGACGATGATTTCCTGGGCTGGACGGAAGGCTTTATAGCCATAATAACGGCGCAAAACAGCAAGCGCGTCGTCAAAGGATGCAGTTGGCATCTTATAAAAACTTCCTTTCGTGCATAGAGTCATAACAATAAATACTTCGGCATGTGTTGATAAAATCCTTTATGGCGGCAGAATTTGTGCAGGCGGCTGATTTTCTAACTGGATTTTAATGATGCTTTAATAAATTTACAAAAGCCTTATTCTACTATAGATACAGGGAACAGCACAGATTTTCTGGGAAGCGTTGCGAAACCTTGAACAATGGCGTTATAATTAATATCTGTAACATTGTAAAGGAGTCGTGGTTATGGATGTTAAGATGAAGCTTCTTGTTTTTGCGGTAGATATGATTTGTCCGCTGCTTTTGGGCTATGCCTGCAAATACCAGCATGTTTTGAAGGACACGTTTTTCAATAAAATGATTCTGAACAATATTCTTGTCGTTTGTCCGATTGTTTCCTTTTTGAGCTTCTGGGTTCTGCCAATCACCCGGGATCTTCTCTGGCTGCCGCTCATCAGTATCGCTATGGGATTTGTGCCGGGGGCGATGGCTTATATCATTGCGCAGAGGAAATATCAGGATGATCGCGAGCGTGGTGCTTATGTAATGGCAGCAAGCCTTTCCAATCTGGGAACGATTGGCGGTATCTGCGTTTTTTTGATTTTTGGGGAGCGGGGCTATGGCTATCAGCAGATCATTGTTCTTTTTCAGTATGTGCTGATGTTCATGTTTTGTTATCCGCTTGCCCAGTATTATGAAACACGTGCGAGTTCCACGCAAAGGAGCAGAAAGATCTCTCTGTGGTCAGTGCTCTTTTCGAAGAAGCAGCTGGCTGTTGTCGGCATCATGCTCGGTGGACTCCTGCAATATGCAGGAGTTGCAAGGCCGCATGAACTGGATGGCGCAGCACAGATTTTTATTCATATGGGAGCATGGACCGGACTGATTCCGGTGGGCTATTCGACGGATTTTCAGAAAATCCGTAAATATTGGCTTTCCCTGTTTGATCTATCCCTGATCAAATTCGCTGCCGCACCGCTGACGATTTATTTCTTGTCCCATCTGGTCATACAGGATGAAGCAATGCTTGGTTCCTTGCTGGTACTGGCCTGTATGCCTTCGGCGGTCAATGCGGTTGTGACATCGAGGCTTTACCATTTGAGCGTAGACCTGGATGTTGCAGCATTCATTGTTACAACGATACTCTTTTTGTTCCTTGTTTACCCGGCATTGTTTCTGTTATTATCATAAGGGTAAAAATATGGTAAGATAGAATAAGCAATTATTGAGATGAGAGGATGTAGTGGCATCATGAGAAAAGGATATTGGAAGAGGGCGGCGGTGCTCTTTACCGGGGCATTTTTTTGTAATCTGCCCTTTGGTGCTTGTGCAGATTTATCGCTGAATCAGGCGATCCAGCTGGCTTTGCAGCAAAATACGACGATCAAGATTACCCAGCAGGGTGAGCAGACGGCAGATGCTGCTCTGCGTGAAGCAAAAGGAGCAAAGGGCTTTGCGATAACGGCTACGGGCGGAGCGGATGCGAGCAGGACAAATGATGAAGATACAACGAGCAAGCTTACGGCCGGTGTGACGGCCAAGCTGCCCATTTATTCGGCAGGCAAGCTGGATAACAATATTGAAAGCGGTGAGCTCGGGGTGAAGTCAGCAGCCCTGAAGACGGCTCGTGAACGTGAGGACATCCGGCTCAGTGTCATCAAGGCTTATTATGATGCCGTACAGGCATTGAAAACCATTAATGTGGATCAGGAGGCTGTTGATAAATACCAGGCGCATCTGACGAATACACAGCAGCTTTATTCGGCGGGCAGCAAAGCACGTATCGACGTACTGCGTTCGGAGGTATCACTTTCGGATGCGCGGCAGACACTGATCAAGGCACAGAATGCCTATGAGGTAGACCTGGCTTCTTTGCGCAATATCCTGAACATTGACCGTAATGAGCCGCTGACCCTTACGGATGATGTGGTCTATACTTCCTTTGATCAGGATATGAATTCCTGTGTGGATTATGCCTACCAGAATCGTAAGGATCTTTTGGTGGATACCTATACGCTGGAACAGAAGGAGCTTGCCGTCAAGGTTGCTGAGGCGGGATTGAAGCCGACGGTAAGCCTGTCGCTCGGTACGAACCTGAGCGGGCAGATTGCACCTTCTGTGGATAATAGCCATTCGTTTACTGCCGGGCTCAGTGCAAGCTGGAATGTCTTTGATGATGGCGTTACGCGTGCGCAGATCGACACGGCAAAAACGAATCGCGATATTGCACGGCTTACGCTGGATAAGGACCGGGATGATGTAGATCTTGCAGTACGTCAGGCTTACTATAATATGCGTGAGGCTGAGAAACGTTTCATTTCTACACAGGATGCCGTGAAGCAGGCACAGGAGGACTACTATATTGCACGTGAAAAGTATCGGGCGGGTGAAGGCCTGATGCTGGACATCATTGATGCCCAGCAGGCACTTTCAACTGCGCAGCTTAACTATATTACAGCGCAGTACGATTATGCACGCTATAAGGCAACGGTAGAAAATGCCATGGGCATCGGGCTTACGGAAGACGAGCAGCGTGCGGCAGGCGTCCTGCCGGCTGTGACGCAGCAGATGGCAGAACCGGCTGCTGCAGCGCAGAGTCCTTCGGAGGCTGCGAAGAGCAGCGCGCCGGCCGTGAAAACGCCGGCATCTGCTGCGGTGCAGCCGGAAACGCAGGCTGCGGTAGAAGAGCAGTCGGAAAATGTGGCAGATGAAGCAGCTGCAGACGGAGGAGAACAATGAAAATCAACGGAAAAATCAAAATCGCAATCGCAGTGCTCCTCGTAGCAGGCTGTGCTTTTGGCGGCTATAAGTACTATACGGCTCAGCAGGAAGCGAAGAAGGCTGCAGCAATCGAAACGACGGATGTCGTGCGCATGGATTTGACGTCGACCGTCTCGGCGACGGGTACGATACGGCCAGTGGATTATGTTGATGTCAGCCCGAAGAGTACGGGACGTATCACGAAGGTTCTGGTGAAGGAAAATGAAAGTGTCAAGGCTGGGCAGACTGTGGCTACGCTTGACAGTGAAAGCCTGAAGAATACACGCGATCAGGCACAGTATAAGGTAACGGATACAAAAGCCAAATATGAGCGCGCAGCGTATTTATATTCTATTGGCGCAAAAGCGCAGACTGATCTTGAAACAGCAGAATACGATTATGATACGGCCAAAAGTGCTTTGGAAAAATCAGAAGCTGATTTGGCCGAGACGGTCATTACCGCTCCAATGGATGGCGTGGTGGTAGGACAGACGCTGACCGTAGGAAGCATGGCCGTACAGGGCAACAGCAGTCCGACCGTCATCATGCGCATTGCGGATTTGTCCAAAAAGCAGATCATGGCGAAAGTTGATGAGACGGATATCGGCAACATTAAGATCGGTCAGGATGCGACGTTTACGGTCGATGCTTTTACAGGAAAGAGCTTTACCGCGCATGTATCGAAGATCTCCCAGACCGATGTGAGCAATACCTGGGAGACCACATCATCGAGCTCTTCGTCGAGTTCTACTTCGTCTTCATCAGCCAGCGTTATTTACTATTATGTGACGCTTGATGTTGATGATCCGGATGGTGTTTTGCTGCCGGCAATGACCGCGCGTGTGGAAATCAATACGTCGAATAAGTCAAATGCACTGGCTATACCGATTTCTGCTTTGAAGACCGATGCGAATGGTTCCTATGTGGTGCTTGCACATGCTGATGGCACAACAGAGAACCGTCCGGTCACGACAGGCATCTATAGTGATGAGTATGTAGAGATCCTGGATGGTGTGGATGAGGGAGACAAGCTTTCAATTACCTATAAGGCGGCTGCAACGACTACAAACAAGTCTTCTGGCGGCGGTCATCCGGGCGGACCGGGAATGTAAGGAAAGCGAGGCAGAAGCCATGAAGGAAGAAAGAGAAATCACGATAGCGCTTTCGGGCATCAAGAAGCTTTACCAGATTGGCGATCAGGAGGTAGCCGCGCTCAATGGCATTGATCTGGATATCCATCGCGGGGAATTTGCAGCTTTGATGGGGCCATCAGGCTCGGGGAAGTCGACGCTTATGAATATTCTGGGCTGCCTTGACCGGCCGACAGTCGGCTCCTACAAGCTTGACGGGGCAGAGGTAGCGAATCTCAGTGATGATGAGCTGGCCTTGACACGCAATAAAAAGATTGGCTTTGTGTTCCAGAACTTCAATCTTCTCTCGCGTATCAGCGCATTGGAAAATGTAGCACTGCCGCTTGTCTATGCCGGCATCGGCAAGAAGGAACGCACGGAGCGCGCCATGCATTATCTGGAGGCTGTGGGGCTCGGTCCGCGTGCGGACCATCAGCCAAACGAGCTGTCCGGCGGGCAGCGGCAGCGTGTGGCAATTGCGCGCGCGCTCGTGAACAATCCGCGCATTGTCATGGCTGATGAGCCGACCGGCAATCTCGATACGAAATCGACGCATGAGATCATGAACATCTTCCAGAAGATGCATGCTGAGGGGCGTACCATTATTCTGGTCACGCATGAGCCGGATATTGCTGCGTGTGCGAGTCGGCAGCTGCTGGTGCGTGATGGAGTGATTACACGCGATGAGGGACAGGGCGTCCTCATGGACATCGTTTAAGGGGGAGAGAAAATTGCTTTTTACGGAAAGTGTACGCATCGCTCTTACGGCCCTGTTTGCGAACAAACTGCGGTCTATCCTTACCATGCTGGGCATTATCATTGGCGTTGCTGCCGTTATCGCCATGGTATCTTTAGGCATGGGGGTACGGCGCAGTGTGCAGAGCAATATCGCCAGTCTGGGCAGCAACATGCTCATTGTAATGCCTGGCTCCGCCAATTCGGGCGGCGTGCGTTCAGCAGCCGGTTCGAGCATTACGTTGAAATATGATGATGCGAAAGCAATCAAAACAAAGATAAAAAATATTGACTATGTCTCGCCGACGGTACAGAAATCGTATCAAATCGTCAATGGGAACCAGAACTGGAATTCGACGGTGTATGGCGTGACTTCGGAATACATGTCCATCCGGTCGCTGACCATTGCAACGGGCTCCTTTATTACGCAGTCCGACATGGATAAGCGCAATCGTGTGGCTGTCATTGGCACGACGGTTGCTACGAATCTGTTTGGTACATCGAACCCGGTAGGCAAGAACGTCCGGGTAAATGGGTCGCCGTATAAAGTGATTGGTGTCATTGAAAGCAAGGGGCAGTCATCGATGGGACAGGATCAGGATGATGTGGTCATCGTTCCTTTGACGACAGCACAGGAACGCCTTATGGGCATTACTTATGTACAATCTGTGAATATCCAGGTGTCGGATCCAAACAAGATGGACCAGGTGCAGAGCGAGGTCGAGACACTGCTTCGTCAGCGCCATCATATTGTCGGTGATAAGGAAGATGACTTCACCGTGCGCAATCTTACGAGTCTGCTGGAGACCATGACCCAGACGACGACCATGATCACTCTGCTGCTTGGGAGCATTGCGGGAATTTCTCTGCTTGTTGGCGGCATCGGCATCATGAACATCATGATGGTGTCGGTGACCGAGCGTACGCGTGAGATCGGTATCCGCAAGGCGCTGGGCGCAACGTTCAAGGATATTATGCTGCAGTTCCTCATCGAGTCAGTCGTCATCGGTGTGATCGGAGGCCTCATCGGCATTGTCTTTGGCTGTCTGGGTTCTGTGGCCATTGCCAAGGCGGCGAGCTTTCAGACAGTCATCACGGCAGCACCGATTCTTGTCTCCTTCTTCTTTTCCGTGGGAATCGGGCTGTTCTTTGGGATCTATCCGGCCCGCAAGGCAGCGCGTCTCGACCCGATCGAGGCATTGCGTTATGAATAAGGGCAACGCTGATGAATCCGGCAGCCCGGCTTGCTGCATCTGAACCACCTTATTCATCAGCGTTTCCTAAGTTTTTTTGCAAGAAAAATGAATAAGGAAGAAAAACGGAGGATTATGGTGTTTGCATAAGAATGCCCCGAATAATAACGAAAAACAATAATATTTTAGTGGTTTCCTAATTTAGCAAACTAAAGTATAATCATACCATATTCTTTAATTCAGTAAAGTATAGATGGGGAGAGATTTTCATGAAGAAGATATTGGTACTTTGTTTTACGCTGGTCATGAGCGTCATGCTGTTTGCAGGCTGCGGCGGAAATGCTGCAAAGGATAACGGCAGCGGGAGCTCTGCGAAAAAGATCATTGTTGGTCTGGATGATAATTATCCGCCAATGGGCTTTAAAGATGAAAACAACGAAATCACGGGTTTTGATGTCGATCTTGCCAAAGAAGCTTCCAAGCGTCTGGGACGCGAGGTAGAATTCAAGGCGATCGACTGGTCCAGTAAAGAGGCTGAGCTCAAGAGCAGCCGTGTGGATGTTCTTTGGAACGGTCTTGATATCACGGAGAAGCGCAAGGAAAACATGCTGTTCAGTGATCCCTATATGGACAACCGTCAGATCATCTTTGTGAAGAAGGGTACGGCAGGCATTGCTTCTGAGGCTGATCTCAAGGGCAAGACAGTCGGCACACAGAGCGGCGGCACAGCTGAGGAGTATATCGATGGCAATGCAGCGTTCAAAAGCAGCATGAAGGAAGTCAAGAAATATTCGGATTATATTTCGGCATTCATGGATCTTGAGAATGGCCGTCTTGATGCAATCGTTGCTGATGAGATCACCGGGCGTTACTATATGAGCAAGCATCCGGAAGCCATTGAGGCTGTTGATGTGCCGGTAGGCCCGGTAAGCACCTTTGGCATTGGTTTCCGCAAGGATGATCAGAAGCTTCGTGATGAAGTCCAGAAAGTCCTTGATGAGATGAAGGCCGATGGCACGATGGCCAGGATTTCGGAGAAATGGTTCGGCAAGGATATCACGAAAAAATAAATCCGTAAGGGATTGATGGGCGCCGCGAAAAAGCGGCGCCTTTTCTCGTGGTGGAAGTCTTTCTTTTTTTGCATAGATGTTGTATACTGCTATATATTAGTGCTTTGCCGCTTTTTTACGTTAAAGCAAGAGGAGAGGTTTATTGTATGGAAAAACTTATGGGGACTGTGCTTTTGATGCTGGACGGCACGCAGATAACCTTGCAGATATTCTTTATCACATTGGTTATGGCACTGCCAATCGGACTGCTGGCATCGCTGGCCCGCATTTCCAAGCTCAGGCTGCTGAGCCGGCTCATGGAATTCTATATCTGGCTCATGCGCGGTACGCCGCTCATGCTGCAGCTGTTGTTCGTATATTTTGCGCTGCCGATGATCGGTATCCGTCTGCCGGACCTTGGTGCTGCTCTGCTGGCTTTTACGTTGAACTATGCAGCTTATTTTGCAGAAATCTTTCGTGCGGGTATCCAGTCGATTGACCGCGGGCAGTATGAAGCGGCCAAGACATTGGGCATGACGTATACGCAGACCATGCGGCGGATTATCATTCCACAGATGATCCGTCATGTGCTTCCGCCAATCAGCAATGAAACCATCAATCTTGTCAAGGATACCTCACTCATCTATATCCTGGCGATGAATGACTTGCTGCGTGTGGCACGTACCATTGTACAGCGTGAATTCGATATGACGCCTTTTGTGGTTGCAGCGGTATTTTACCTCGCAATGACTTTTGTACTTACCTGGATCTTCAAGAAGCTGGAGGCACATTATGCAAAATACGATAAATAAAGAGGATGTCATGCTGCGCATGCATCAGATCTATAAACGTTTCGGTGCACTGGAAGTCCTGAAGGGGATCGACCTGGAAGTGCGCCGTGGTGAGGTGCTGGCTATCATCGGTCCTTCAGGCTCAGGCAAGAGCACACTGCTGCGCTGCCTGAACCGGTTGGAAACGATTGACCAGGGCTCGATAGAAATCAAAGGGGAATTCCTGGCTGTGCAGAACCAGGAGGAACATGCGGAATATGCGTCTTCTGCCAAATCCCGCAAGCTTTTATCCTGTATGGGTATGGTCTTCCAGCAGTTCAATCTTTTTCCGCATATGACGGTACTGGAGAATCTGCTGGAGGCACCGATTCAGGTCAAGAAGATGAAAAAGGCAGAGGTCCTGCCGGTTGCGGAAGAGCTTTTGCGCAAGGTCGGGCTCTATGATAAGAAAGATGCGTATCCTTCACGTTTATCCGGCGGCCAGCAGCAGCGTGTGGCGATTGCACGTGCGCTTACGATGAAGCCGGATATCATGCTTTTTGATGAACCGACATCCGCACTCGATCCGGAGCTTACGGGTGAAGTTTTGAAAACAATGCGTGAGCTTGCAGCGGAGCATATGACCATGGTGGTGGTCACGCACGAGATGGCGTTTGCACGTGAAGCTGCGAGCCAGGTCATTTTCATGGCTGATGGCAATATCGTAGAGCAGGGCGGGCCGCGGGAGTTTTTTGCGCATCCAAAAGAAGCGCGTACGCAGGCCTTTTTGCAGAATATGCTTTGATGGGATAATGGTACGAATACCGGGCAGGACTTGCATTTTTTGCTGAGAACGGCGATAATGAAGATGGAGAAAGACTATTGGAGGCGTTTTATGATTCGAATTTTCATGATGGCGTTTTTGGCGGTTTCCTGTCTTTGTCTGCCATTTTCAACAGCATTTGCGGCCTCGGATTTCAACAGCCGGGCTGCTGGCATGGCAGAAATCAAGAGTGTGCGTGTCCATGCTTCAGGAGATAAGGTCCGTATCGTGGTTGATGCGGATAAGGAAGTTGATTATAAAACTATGGTGCTCAAGCAGCCGGGACGTATCGTTGTTGACTTGTCCGGAGCCTGGCTGAGCCCTAAGGCGGCAAAGGATCAGTCAATCCAGAGCCAGTTTGCCAGCAGAGTAAGAATTGCCCAGCACAATGCATCTACGGTGCGTGTCGTAGTGGAAACGACGATGGGGAGCAATGCAAGAAACTACGATGTGTTTTCCCTGACGGGCGGCTCGGCTGCCTATCGTGTTGTGATGGATTTTGGCAATCTTGATGCGGGGCAGGGTGGGACGACAATTAAGTTCCCGCAAAAGACCGGGACGACAGAGCCGGTACCGGTGAAGAAAGACGAGCCGAAGAGCGAGACGAAGAGCGAGGCGCAGACACAGTCAGAGCAGACGGCTGCGGATGCTGGCAAGGATACTCCGGCAGCAAAGCAGGAGCAGCCGGCACAGAGCGGGACTTACTCGACAACGTCGGGGATTTCCGGTAAGCGCATTGCCATCGATGCAGGTCATGGCGGCAATGATACAGGTGCCATCGGTGCTGCGGGTACGACCGAGAAAAGCATAACGCTGCGCATTGCGCAGAAGGTGCAGCAGATCCTCGAGGCGAATGGTGCACAGGTCTTTATGACACGCACTGCAGATACGGAGGTATCACCGAAGCATGCGGATGCTTCGGATGATGAAGAGCTCCAGGCACGCTGCGATGTGGCCAATAATAATCATGCAGATATTTTTGTCTGCATCCATATGGACTCGTTTTCCAGCGGGGCGGCCCGTGGAACGACAGGGTATTATTATGCAGATGCTTCGCAGGATGGCATACGGCTTGCGGATGCTGTAAGGGCTGGCGTAGTCAGGCAGCTTGGTACGGACAGCCGTGGAACGAAGAGCTGTCATTTCTATGTGGTGAAGCATACGACGATGCCGGCAACGCTGGTAGAGGTTGCCTTTGTATCGAACCCACAGGAGGAGAAACTGCTGAATACGGACGATGGTGTGCTTAAGGCAGCACAGGGAATCGTCGATGGTATTGCGGCGTATTTCAAATAAGGCAGGAGCCGCGTTACTTGACGCAGCACCAGGTTACGTATTAGAATAGAGACAGAATATGAAGCCTTATTGGCAGATGCCAATAAGGCTTTCGTTTGTGAATGTGAGGATGGTTAAGCAAATGGATGAAATCAGTCAGAATGAAACGGAAATAGTGGATGTAGATTCTATGCTGAAGGAGGATGCCGAACAGCGCAGGAAGCAGCTGATGCGCCATAAGATTCCGGAAGAACGCAGTCTGCTCAATGCTTTGCTTAATATGACGAAGCAGGAGCTTGATGATATCCGCTATAATCTTTGTGTGAGTGGTGCAAGCTCTTTGAAAAAAGCTGAACTTGCTGAACGTCTGGTACCGGAAATCATCAAATTCTCCCATCGCTGGCTCCCGTCTGCTCTGGAGGAGCAGTATCAGGCCTTTCAGCATCTCCTGAAACATGATGGCATTACGACAGAGTTCCGTGAGGATGACCTGCGCCTTGACTATCTGCGAGGTCTGGGTTTCATTGCAGCCGGTGAGCAGGAAGGCAGGCTTGCCTGGTATATGCCGGAGGAGATTCAGCAGGAATTCAAAAAGCTGGATTCTGCAGCCTATAAAAAGGCGGTGGGCACGAATACGGAAATCATGCGCCTTGCTTCCGGCCTGCTTTTCTTCTATGGTTTTTTGAATTATGATCAGTTGTTTCATAAGATCAATACCTATATAGAAAAGGATGAACGAGTTGAGTTTTTTGCATTCATGGGAATTATGCTGAATGGTTCCTGCTGGCAGAGCAACGTTGTAGGTTTGGAGCATGGTATGCATTATTACACGGTCATTGATGCGGATAAGCTGGAAAACGAGCAGCTGAACCGTACAAAAATTGATTTTGCAAAACTCAGCTATAGCGAGGTATATGATGCGGGCGAGGAAAACTATATCGATGCTACGGATGAGTACAAGGAGCTTGCGCAGTTCTTCATGAAGGAACATGGCTTTGATGTGCTGCGGGCCGCAGATGTCGTAGGAGAAATCACGATTTTGCTGCAGAATGGCAGTCCGATGCGTGAGGTTGTCGAGTTTCTCGATACATTAGGCGTTTTGAAGGATAAGGAGCTGGCAGATGCCATCACGCCGCTTTTGATTGCGTTCAATAATACGCTGCGCATGTGGCTGCTCAAGGGGCATACACCGAATGAACTCATGGGCAATGCGCGGGCTCAAAAGAATAATATCGTGAGTTTTGTGCCGCGCGGGGCGAAGGTTGGCCGCAATGATCCCTGCCCGTGCGGAAGCGGCAAGAAGTATAAGAAATGCTGTCTGGACAAGGATATACAGAAGCTTCATTGAGCAGGAGGCAACATGAAACAAACTTTTTCGTATGGGCAGAAGGCACAGCAGTTTTTTGCTGTGCTGCTGCCGATTTTTATCACCCAGCTGGCCCTTACGGCAACTGGGTTTTTTAATACGGTCATGGCGGGACATGTGAGTGAACAGGATCTGGCAGGCGTGGCCGTGGGGGTAAACCTTTTTTTCCCATTTTTTGTTGCGAGCATGGGCATCATTTCCGGTCTGACACCGACCATTTCCCAGCTGTATGGTGCGGGGAAGCCGGAAAAGATCCGGTTTATCGTGCAGCAGGGATTTTATTGGGCGGTTGGGCTTGCCGGACTGTTTTTGCTGCTGGGATTTCTGACAGCGCCGCTGCTTTTGCCTGAACTCCATTTGGAGCCGCGCGTTGATTATATCGTACGGTATTATCTTTTGGCGATTGCAGCGGGCATTGTGCCAATCTTTCTTGCAGGTGTATTGCGGAATTTCATTGATGCGCATGGTGCCACGCGCATTACGATGTGCATCACGATGTTTACCGTACCACTGAACATTGTCCTGAATTTTTTCTTTATGTATGGTATTTGCGGCTTTCCGGCTTTAGGCGGCATTGGTGCAGGTGTTGGCTCCGGCATTACGTATTTTGTCAATTTGCTGCTCAATATACTGGTTGTCTGCCGTTTGCCGCAATTTTCCTCTTATGGTCTGTTTCGTAATCTGCCGCGGCCCTGCCTGCACGAATGGCGTAAACAGCTGGGCATTGGCATACCGATTGGCGCGACGATGTTTTGTGAGAGCAGCATCTTCGGTGCGGTCGGTCTTTTCATGACTGTTTATGGCACCACGGTCGTGGCAGCGCATCAGGCAGCGTTGAATTTCTCTACCGTGGTCTATATGATTCCGATGAGTATCAGCATGGCTTTGACCATTCTGGTAGGGTATGAGCTTGGTGCGAAACGGCAGCTGGATGCAAAGCGTTACAGCCGGATCGGCCGTCTGCTTTCATTCCTTTTTACAGCGGTGCTGGCTTCTGTGCTGATTCAGTGCCGTGACGGGGTCGCTGCTTTGTATACGGGCGATCCGGCAGTGAAGGATTTGCTGCGGGGTTTTCTGGTCTATGCGGTTGTCATGCAGGTTTCGGATGGCATTGATGCACCTTTGCAGGGGACTCTGCGCGGCTATAAGGATGTACATGTGACCTTTTTGCTCGCAGTCATCTCCTATTGGGTCATCGGGCTGCCGGGCGGCTGGCTGCTGGCAGGTTTTGGCGGCTTTGGCCCTTATGGTTATTGGATCGGGCTCATTGCGGGTGTACTGGCTGGTGCGGTTTTCCTGATGTGCCGCCTTTATTTTGTGGAACGAAAATATCAGAAAACAGCCAAAAATTAGGGGAAATGGGTAGCTGTAACATGAAATGAGTGGTACAA
>CAZTAP010000050.1:0-15799 GCA_964611665.1 uncultured Selenomonadaceae bacterium
GAATGTTGGATGCCCTCTGGCTCGGCGGCGTCAACCTGATCGAATCATAAACATCCCGACAAAAACACCGGATACAGCTGCGATTTGCTGATGTCCGGTGTTTTTTCTGCGCCTATTTTCTTTTAAAACAAACCATTCATACGGCCAGGTTCCTGCAGTTTTTCCATGGATAATTTTGTGGCTTTCGCAATCTTTTCCAGCGGGAATTTTTCTTTCATCAATTCAATTCATCCGCCTTGCAGTATACGATAGCATTTTGATCTCAAAATACATAAGAATAATCCTGCCAGACTGCCCGGATTAAGGCTGCGGCTTTTTCCGGCAGACGGTTGTCCGCTTCCTGCTCAACGGAAAAGCTGTATTTCCGCCCATCCAGCCGTACACGAAAGCGTCCCTCTGCCTTGTCCTCGCAGTAAAAACCATCCTGCGTGCTCTCTGCAAAAGTCTCCGCCTTCTGGAACAGCGTGAATTTATCCCGATAGGGCGCACCGCCATACGGACAGAATGATACACAATTGCCGCAGGCATTGCAAAGTCCATCCAGATGAAGGATCTGCGCCATCGCCAGACCCGGCACGGTAACCGAAAGATTCGCCCGGTTCGGGCAGACCTCCACGCACGTCTCACAAACCGTGCTGCAGCCAAGGCAGGCCTGCCCCGCTTTGGCAGATTCCTCCGTCAGATGTTCCGCCATATTCCCTTCCATGCCAGGGGATTTTTTCTCAGCTTCTTTCCCCTCTGGCTGCGGCAGCAATACACCATGCCGCTCCAAAAGTTCCGCACGGCTGCCCGCAGGCCCGCCTTCCGGCCAGCCGCCAATGGGCTTTCCGGTCAAGGCCTCCACGCAGCGGATGGCATCGGCAATTGCCTCAGCAACACCAGCCGGGCGATGCGCACCGTCACCGATAGCATAAACCTGTGGTCTGCTGGTCTGCTGCGTCTTTTCATCAATCACAGGCCAGCCATCCTTTGTCACCTGCAAACCGTTTTTCTGATAAAACTCCGCATCCGTACGCCGCTTTGGCTTCCAGGCTCCGATTGCCAGCACAACAGCATCATACCCCTGGCAAAGAAGCTCCTGCACCCCTATTTTTTCCACATTCCTGACAAGCTGCACCCCGGAGCTGCGAATCCAGGCCAGATCCTTTTGCATCGCCTCGCTGTCTGCCCTGAGCTCTGGCACGACCTTTCCAATCATGCCGCCAAAAGCCGCTGTCTTCTCGAATACGATGGTCTGCCAGCCAGCTCTGGCGAGAAAATAGCCTGCAGCAAGTCCGGCAGGCCCCCCGCCGATTACCGCTGCACATTTCCCGCTATTCAGCGGCGCAGGCTTCTGTTCGGACAGCAGTTCCGAAAAAGCCTTATGCACAGCTGCGAGCTTTGCACCACGGATATTCACCGGCTGATCATAAAAACGCCGCATACATTGTTTCATACAGCCATGATAGCAGGTCGTCCCCGTAAGGAAAGGCAGTGGATTGCGCCTGGTAATCAGCCGCAGAGCCTCCAGATTGTTCCCTTCAGCCGTAAGCCGCAGATAAGCCGGAATATCCTGATGGATCGGGCACCCCATGCGGCAGGGTGCAGTAAAGCAGTCAAACAGCGGTACACGCTGCTGTTTCTTCACAAGAAGCGGCTCCACATCTTTGCGATAATAATCTTCCTTGAGCACCCCGCGTGCAAAACGATGCAGTGCAGGCACATCGATTCCCCCGCACTCCTTCGGCCCGCCCTCCGCCAGGCGCCGGGCGAGCTGCGTGATACGGTCGTAGCCTCCCGGCTTCAGCAGCGTGGTAGCCAGTGTCACCGGAGCAATCCCCAGCCGCGCAAGTGCCGCAATATTATGCGCATCTGCGCCGCCGGAATACGAGATGGGCAGCTGCCCTGCAGTCGCCTGCGCGATGCGGTCTGCAACCGTGATTGTGAGCGGGAAAAGTGCGCGCCCGGACATATACATTTCCTCGCCCGGCAGCTCCTCCTGCACAATCTCTACGGGGAAGGTATTCGTGAGCTTCACACCGAAAGTCAGTCCCTGCTCAGCCGCCAGCTTCTGCAGGTGCTTCAGCATCGGAATGGCCTCGCTGAAGTGAAGGTCTTCCCGAAAATGACGTTCATCAAAGACCAGATAATCATAGCCAAGCGCATCAAGCGTACGCCGGGCAAAATCATATCCCAGAAGCGTCGGATTGCATTTCACAAAAGTATGCAGGCCTTTTTTCGTAATCAGATACGCCGCAATGCGCTCAATCTCCTGCGGCTTGCATCCATGCATGGTCGAAAGCGTGATGGAGCTGCAGATCCGCGCGGGGATTTGCTCGAGATCTGCTGCTGTCACCCGCTGGAAACGCAGCAGATTGTCCTGCAGCACAGCAAGGCATTCCTGCCATATCTCCGTTGCATGCGCATCCTTCAGTCCCTCGATAAAGGCATCGATCTTCGCAGATTGTATACCTTTGAGATCATAGCCCACGCTCATGTTGAAGATAAAGCCATCTGGCTGCCCCAGCTGCCATTCCCGCGATAATACCTGCAGCAAAAACCATGCCTTGATATATTCCTCCATCGCCTGTCTTGTCGTGAGCTCCGTCGACCACTCGACATTGTAACCTTCGTCCAGTGCACGGATGCATGGCTTATCCACATGCAGTTCCTCACCATCCAGCGTCTGCACGGTCTTGAGCTCGAAGAACCGCGCACCTGCCGCATAAGCCGCCACAATATTCTGAGCAAGCTGCGTATGCGGACCTGCAGCGGGGCCGCATACGTTCTCCAGGAAACCATCCAAAAAAGGAATTCGGCTTTCCAGCCTGCCCTGGAAACTTTTGCGCACACCAAAAACCGTACCCTGATGTTCTTTTTCCGTCAATGCCCAATCCAGCAGCCGGGCAAACGGCACAGGCTGCATTCTGTCATTCATTCCAAGCGCCACCTTTCTACGCGTTGATTCTCTGCCAAAGCCCGGCTGACCGCTCTCTGGCCTTTGCCAGGATTTCTTCCTCATCTGCGAGCAGCCTGCGGTCCTGCATGAGGACTTTGCCGTTGACGATGGTCGTCTTTACACTGCGTCCGTTCGTGCCGAACAAAAGGTGCGCATTGCAGTTTGCTGCATCCATGGGTGTATAGGGCTCATAGTCGAGCACGATGATATCCGCTGCCGCTCCCGCCCGAAGCACGCCAAGCGGCACAGCGAAGTAACGGTTTGCCAGCTCCGCATTGCCTGCAAACAGCATCTGCGGCAGCTCACTCCAGCCAACGGCAGGATCACAAAGGCTGTGCTTGTGCAGCAGATTGCCGGCCTTATAGGATTCCAGCATATCATTCGTATAGCCATCGGTACCTAGCCCGACAAGGATACCTTTATGCTGCATGGCCAGCGCTGGCGGACAGCCCACGGCATTGCCCATATTGGACTCCGGATTGTGCACCACCATGGTATGCGTATCCCGCAAAAGCTCCAATTCGGCTTCATTGATATGGATGCAATGAGCAGCAATCGTACGCGGACCCAGAAGATCAAAATCATACAGACGGTGTACAATGCGTTTCGCATGCTTTTGCAATGTCTGCTGCACATCCGCCAGGCCTTCGGCCACATGGATATGGCTGCCCATATTGGCTGGCAGCTTTTCCCGGCAAAGCTGCAGTGTTGTATCCGAAAGGGTAAACGACGCATGCAGTCCCAGCATGGCTTTTTGCATATCGCTGTGATCGTGGGCAGCAGCCTGCAAAAAATCACAATTTTCCTGCAGTGCCTGCTGCATTTTTTCCCGGCCGTCGCGGTCTGAAATTTCGTAGCACAGGCAGCTGCGCAAACCGAGCTCACGTGCAGCATCAGCAATGCGGAACAGGCTGCCGGCAATCGCCCCATAGCTCGCATGATGATCGAAAACCGTCGTCACACCATGCCGGATACAGTCCAAAAAGGTCACGCGTGCACTCTCGTAGACATCCTCCAGCGTGAGGCTGCGGTCCAGCCGCCACCAGGTTCCTTCCAGGATTTCCAGAAAATTCGCTGGATGATTGCCCCGGATGGACAGTCCTCTGGCAAATGCGCTGTAAATATGATGGTGTGCATTGATGAGGCCCGGCATGATGATACCGCCCCCCGCATCAACAAACTCTGCTTCTGACCAGGCCTTCTGCAGCTCCGCACGAGGGCCTGCCGCCAGGATCTTCCCCCCATCGATGACGACTGCACCGTCCGGCAAAAAGGGCTGCGCCGCATCTCTTGTAATAACCCGTCCATTTCCAAGCAAAAACATTTTCCTGCCCCCTTCAAGTCCTGCGATCATAGGGCGTATGGCGAAGCGGCAGCTCCGTCTCGAACTCCCCGGTCAGCTTATAATATGCACCTGCAATAGCGGGTGCCGTCGGAATCGAGGTGATTTCTCCGATACCGATTGCACCGCCTGCTCCCTCGATGCCGGCCTTCTCGATGATCCTTGCCTCTACCTCTGGTGCACGGTCCGCCCGAAAAAGCCCCAGCGTACCAAATTTCGCAAGCGGACGGCCATTTTTCAAGGGAAAATGCTCCGTGAGGGCATAGCCGCAGCTCATGACAACACCGCCCTCGATCTGGCCTTCGACGGAAACAGGATTCACCGCACGTCCCACATCATGTGCAGCAATAATTTTTTTGATGGTGCCATCCTCGTTCAGCAAACAGAGCTGCGTTGCATAGCCATAGGCCACATGGCTGACCGGATGCGGTACCGGCGTTCCCATCGGATCGGTTTTCGGCCCGTATTCCCCATAGAACTCCTGGCCATCAAGCGCGGCAAGAGCGAGCCCGCCGCGCTTTTCCTGCAGCTTCCGGGCGGCAATGCAGGCCGCCTCCCCGGTAAGCAGCGTCTGCCGTGAACCGGACGTCGTACCGGCATCCGGCGCGATGCGCGTATTCGGCGCATGCCAGACGATTTCTGACGGCGCGGCGCCCGTAATCTCAGCTACCATCTGCACCAGCACAGTCCCTACGCCCTGACCGATGCAGCTTGCTCCCGCATGAATATGGATTCTGCCATTTGCGACCAGCAGTCGTACGCGCCCCACATCCGGAATGCCGACGCCGACGCCGGCATTCTTCATCGCACAGGCAATTCCGGCATAGGGCTCTGCATAGAAATCGGCCTTCACCGCCTCCAAAGTCTCCACCAGCCCCGTCGAAGCATCTGCGATCTGTCCGTTCGGCAAGGTCTGGCCCGGCCGGATAGCATTCTGCCAGCGGAACTGCCAGGGATCGATACCGCAGAGCTCTGCGAGCAGATTGATGTTGCACTCCGTGGCAAAGCAGGTCTGTGTAACACCGAAACCGCGAAAAGCACCAGCTGGAGGATTGTCCGTATAAACTGCCATCCCATCGATATCGATATCCTGATAATTATATGGCCCGGCCGCATGCGTACAGGCTCTCTGCAGCACCGGTCCGCCAAGCGAAGCATAGGCACCGTTATCCGTAACAATGACCGCCTGCATGCCGGTAAGGAAGCCCTTCTCATCACAGGCCGTCGTAAGCTTGATTTCCATTGCATGACGCTTCGGATGCACCAGGATGCTCTCGGCACGCGTGAGCCTGCATTTCACGATGCGTCCCGTGAGATAGGCCGCCAGGGCCGCATAGTGCTGCACGGTCACATCCTCCTTGCCGCCAAAAGCCCCGCCCACAAGCTTGTTCTCGACCACGACTTTTTCCAGCGGCAGCCCCAGAAGACCAGCTGTCTCCCGTCGTGTATCATAGGTTCCCTGATCCGAGGAGTAGATATACACACCATCCTCAAATGGCATAGCCACAGCGCATTCCGGCTCCAAAAAAGCATGCTCCGTCCAGGGTGTCCGATAGATCCGCGTAACCTTATGCGCAGAACGTGCAATCGCCCCCACCGCATCGCCGCGCACAAGATGCTCATGATCCAGGATATTACCGTCTTCATGCAGCTTCGGCGCACCCGATGCCAGCGCTTCTTCCGGCGTACAGAGCGGCGTGAGCTCCTCATAATCCACATGAACAAGCTCTTTTGCACCGGCCAGTGCATTCTCATTCTCCGCAACAACCAATGCAATTGCATCCCCAAGGAATCTCGTACAATCCCCCTCTGCGATAAATGCATCCCAATCCTTTTTCAGATGGCCCACTTTGTTGTTCCCCGGCACGTCCTTCGCCGTCAATACCGCAATGACTCCCGGCACCTTTGCTGCAGCTTCCGTATCGATATGCAGCACACGTGCACGCGGATACGCAGACCTTATCACAGAGGCAGCGGCCATGTCCGGCAGGCGTATATCATCGCAGTATTCGCCCTGCCCCAGCACCTTATCTGCCGCATCGATACGCCAAAGCGCAGAACCAATGCCCGCATGCTCCGGCTTCTCCGGCAGCTGCCTGTCCTCACGCAGATATTCCGCTGCGAGCAGGATGCCATCGATGATCTTTCTATACCCCGTACAGCGGCAGATATTGTTCCGGATGGCTGCCGCTGCTTCCAGCCGCGACGGCTCCAGATTCCGGTCCAGCAGCGACTTGCCCGCAAGCACCATGCCTGGCGTGCAAAAGCCGCACTGCACTGCGCCTGCCTCTGCAAAAGCCGCGGCATACACCTCCTTTTCACGCGGTGTAAGACCTTCCACCGTCAAAATGGATTTTCCTGCAAAACGCACTGCTTTCTGCACACAAGCCTTGACCGGCCTGCCATCGATGAGCACGGTACAAGCTCCGCAGGCTCCCTCTGCACAGCCATTCTTCACCGAGGTCAGCGCAAGCTCCTCACGCAAAATATCCAGCAGCTTGCGCTCAGCCAGTACATTGATTTTCCTGCCATTCACGATAATCTCACAATAGGCTGCCATATGGCTTCACCTCATTTCATTCCCCATACTTATTGCTATCCTTATTGTACCATTTTGCCCGCCGAAGCTACAACTAAAAACACAAAAATTGTAAACTATCTAAATTTTTTCATTTTATTTCTTGCAAAGGATTTCTTTTATGTTATAGTGAAATTAACCGATCAGTTCTACAAAGGGGGATATCCTATGTCGGAAAAAATACAATGGATCATGAACACAATGACCGCAAGTGCTGACAAACACCTTGCCTTGCTGAAGCAGGAAGAAGTGCAAAAGGTACGTGCCTTCCATGCCGGCTTCCCACAGTATGAGCCAACACCGCTCGTCAATCTGCCCCGCATGGCCGGGCATCTCGGCATCCGGGAGCTTTGCATCAAAGACGAATCCTGGCGCTTTGGCCTCAACGCCTTCAAGGTTCTTGGCGGCTCCTATGCCATGTCGCGCTATATTGCGGAAGAGCTCGGCCATCCGGAAGAGCCGCTGCCTTATGCAGAACTCACCTCACCGGAGCTGCACCAAAAATTCGGACAGGCTGTCTTTTTCTCGGCCACTGACGGAAATCACGGACGCGGCGTTGCATGGTCTGCACGCCAGCTCGGTCAAAAAGCAGTGATTTTCATGCCGAAAGGCACGACAAACGCCCGGCTCAAAAACATTCAGGCCGAAGCTGCCGAAGTCACGATTGAAGATATGAATTACGATGCCTGCGTGCGCCTTGCAGCAGAAGAGGCCGCCAAAGTGCCGCATGGCGTAGTCATTCAGGATACTGCCTGGAAAGGCTATGAGAAAATACCGTCCTGGATCATGCAGGGCTACAGCACCATGGTCGACGAGGCTGTCGAAGCCTGCAGCGCACCGCCGACTCATGTTTTCGTACAGGCTGGCGTCGGCTCTCTGGCCGGAGCCGTCACCGGCTATCTTGCCAACCGTTTCTCCCCGGCCCCGCCCCGCATCATCGTTGTCGAGGCAGAGGCTGCAGCCTGCCTTTATCGCAGTGCTGCTGCCGGAGACGGCCAGCCCAGAATCGTCGAGGGGGACATGGAAACCATCATGGCGGGTCTGGCCTGCGGCGAGCCGAATATCACCGCATGGGATATTTTGCGCAACCATGCTGACTGCTTCCTGACGCTGGATGATACCACATGCGCGCGCGGCATGCGCATGCTAGCAGCCCCGCTCAAGGGCGATGCGCCGGTTACCTCCGGCGAGTCAGGTGCAAGCACCTTTGCTGCACTGGCTGCCATCCTGCAAAAAGAAGAGAATATGGCTTTGCGAAAGGCTCTGCAGCTTGACGGCAATTCCCGTGTGCTGCTGTTCTCTACCGAAGGAAATACCGACCCGGAACGCTATGAACGCATCGTCTGGGACGGCCGCGGAAAATAAAGGAGGGTTCTCTATGCCCATATTGACAGAAAAAGACTTTTCGGCCATCCACAAAAAAGCTTCCAGCTATCGTGAAGCAATGACCAAATTCCTGCGGGCAATCATCCAAAATGCCGGAGAATCCTGCAAGGAAAAACAGCATATCCTGACCATTCAAAAAGAAATGGAAGCACTGGGATTCGATGACGTCCGCATCGACCCTATGGGAAATATCCTTGGCTTCATCGGCAGCGGCAGCAGACTCATTGCTTTCGATGCCCATATTGATACCGTTGGCATCGGCAGTCCGGAAAATTGGCATTTCGATCCCTATGAAGGCTATGAGTCCGCAACGGATATCGGCGGGCGCGGCGCTTCCGACCAGCTTGGCGGCATCGTTTCCGCTGTCTACGGCGCCAAAATCATGCAGGAGCTTGGACTTTTGGACAAGGAATACCGCATCCTTGTCACCGGTACAGTCCAGGAGGAGGACTGTGACGGGCTCTGCTGGGAATACATCGTACACGAGGACAATTTGCACCCGGAATTCGTCGTTTCCACGGAACCAACCGATGGCGGAATCTATCGCGGGCAGCGCGGCCGCATGGAAATCCGGGTTGAGGTGCGCGGCCTTTCCTGTCACGGCTCAGCACCGCAGCGCGGAATAAATGCCATTTATCGCATGGCCGATATTCTCAGAGACATCGAAACCCTGAACAATGCAGGCGATGACGATGACCTGCCCATCAAAGGACTCATCAAAATGCTCAATCCGAAGTACAACCCGGAATACAAAGAAGCCCGCTTTCTGGGACGCGGTACCATTACCTGCTCAGAGATCTTCTCCGGTTCCCCTTCGCGCTGTGCGGTAGCCGACAGCTGCGCCATATCGCTGGACCGCCGCATGACCGCAGGCGAAACCTGGGAAAGCTGCCTGGAAGAGATCCGCAGTCTGCCAGCTGTGCAGCGTTACGGTTCCGATGCCGCGGTTTCCATGTACAGCTATGAACGCGCTTCCTGGCGCGGCCTGACCTATCCGATTGAATGCTATTTCCCGACCTGGGTCATCCCGGAAAAACATCCGGTAACTCAGGCCATGCTGCAAGCCTGTCATGGCATCTGCGGTCCCTCCCGTACCGGAAGCGCAGAAACCATCGCGGAGCGCCGGCAGCGGCCGCTCATCGACAAATGGACCTTTTCCACGAACGGCGTATCCATCATGGGCCGCAATAAGATCCCCTGCATCGGCTTCGGGCCGGGCGCAGAGGCCCAGGCTCATGCACCAAACGAAAAGACCTGGAAGTCCGATCTCGTGAACTGTGCCGCCGTCTATGCCGCACTTCCGGCTTGTTATAAAGCACAAAAGGAGGACTCAGCTGATGAACGCTAACCTCAAGGAAATTTTACAAAAACTTGCCGCTTTGCATACAAGCGCCATGTACCGAAATGATTTTTTGCTGACCTGGGAAAAATCCGCGGATGAGCTCAGGGCAGTCTGGCTTGCAGCCGATGCTCTGCGCGAACTGCGCCGTGCTAACATCTCCACCCGCGTATTCGATTCAGGCCTTGCTGTATCACTCTTCCGTGACAATTCCACACGCACACGCTTTTCCTTTGCTTCGGCCTGCAATCTGCTGGGACTCACTCTGCAGGATCTCGATGAAAAGAAAAGCCAGCTGGCCCATGGTGAAACCGTGCGGGAAACCGCAACGATGATTTCCTTCATGGCAGATGTCATCGGCATCCGTGACGACATGTATATCGGAACGGGCAATGCCTATATGCGCGAAGTATCTGCTGCCGTTGAGCAAGCCTGTCAGGACGGCATCCTCGAACAGCGCCCGACCCTGGTCAGCCTGCAATGCGATATCGACCATCCTACACAATGCATGTCGGATGCCCTTCATCTCATCCATCATTTTGGCAGCCTTGAAGCACTGCGCGGCAAAAAACTCGCCATGAGCTGGGCCTATTCCCCCTCCTATGGCAAGCCGCTTTCTGTGCCGCAGGGCATCATCGGCCTCATGACACGTCTGGGCATGCAGGTGACACTGGCGCATCCCGAGGGCTATGAGGTCATGCCCGATATCGCTTTCCTCGCAGAAAAGAACGCACAGCAAAGCGGCGGTTCCTTCCAGATCACCAACGATATGGACGAAGCCTTTCGGGATGCAGATATCGTCTATCCAAAATCCTGGGCTCCCTTCGCTGCCATGAAAAAACGCACCACGCTCTATGCTGCTGGCGACAATTCCGGCATCGATGCTCTGGAAAAACAGCTGCTGCAGGAAAATGCCCGGCATAAGGACTGGTGCTGCACAGAAGATCGCATGAAGCTCACAAAGGCAGGCAAAGCACTATATCTGCACTGCCTGCCTGCAGATATCAATGAAGTATCCTGCAAGGAAGGCGAGGTCGAAGCAAGTGTCTTTGAACGCTATCGTCCTGCACTCTATGAAGAGGCCGGCTATAAACCTTATATCATCGCCGCCATGATCCTGCTCGCACAGTTCCCGCAGCCAGCCGCACTGCTGCAACAGATTGCTGAGAACGGCTTCCCCAGGAAATTCCCTGTATAGATTGGAGGGATCGCTATGCCGTCAAAACCACGCATCGTTGTCGCTCTGGGCGGCAATGCCCTGGGCAATACCCTGCCCGAGCAAATGCAGGCAGTAAAGACAACCGCCCGGATCATCGTAGACCTGGCCGCCTCGGGACTTGAGCTCATTCTGGTCCATGGCAACGGCCCACAGGTTGGTATCATCAACAATGCGATGACCGACTATGCCAATCATATCAAATCCACCTCGCTTACCCCTCTGTCCGTCTGTGTTGCGATGAGTCAGGCCTATATTGGCTACGATCTGCAAAACAGTATCCACGAGGAATTCCTGACCCGCGGCATCGAACCTCCGCCCATTGCCACCATGCTCACCCAGACGCGTGTCGATGCTGATGACCCGGCCTTTCAGGCTCCTACAAAACCAATCGGGACCTTCATGACACAGGAGGAAGCCCGCGAGGCCGCTGGTGAGCGCGGCTGGGTCGTGCATGAGGATGCCGGCCGCGGCTTCCGGCGTGTCGTTGCCTCGCCACAGCCACAAGAAATCATCGAGCTCAACGCCATCCGCGCCATGGTCGAGGACGGCAGCCTCGTGATCTGCTGCGGCGGAGGCGGCATCCCGGTCATCCAGCAGGGATGCCATCTTTCCGGAGCTGTCGCCGTGCTCGACAAAGACCTCGCAGCTTCTCTGCTTGCAGATTCCCTTGCAGCTGATATCCTGCTGATCCTGACCACCGTGGAAAAAGCCTCCCTGCATTATCGGCAGCCAGACGAACAGTTTTTAGACCAGCTGACTGTTTCAGAGGCCGAAATTTATGCCAAAGCCGGTCATTTCGCCCCCGGCTCCATGCTGCCCAAGATTCAGGCCGCCTGCAGCTTCGTGCGCAATCATCCGGAACGCAGGGCCATCATCACACTGCTGGACAAAGCAGCCGATGCACTTGCCGGCAGGACAGGAACCCTGATCAAAGGAGGCTGATGAAAAACAGCGCAGAATCCGAAAATTGGATTCTGCGCTGCTGCTTTTCATCAGCCTTCCCGCTTTGCTGCAATCAGAAGCGTCTGTTTTAGCTTTTCTTCGATCTGCCTGAGTTCCTGTTCTGCAGACTGTCTCCTTTGACGGCCTTCCTGCTGGATTTTCAGCGTACCTTCAATGGTCGCAATGAGATCATCATTGACCTTGCGGACAGTCTCGATATCCACGATGCCGCGCTCGTTTTCCTTCGCTGTCTCGAGTGAATTCTGCTTGAGCATTTCCGCATTTTTCTTCAATAAATCATTTGTCATATCATTCACTGCACGCTGCGTCTGCAGGACATTCTGCTGACGGGCAAGCCCCAGTGCAATGACCATCTGGTTCTTCCACAGCGGAATTGTGTTATAGATTGCACTCTGTATACGGTCAATAAGCACCTTATCGTTGTTCTGGATCAGCCGCACCTGTGGTGCGGTCTGGATTGCGAGTGTTTTGCTGATTTTCAGATCATAGATCTTTTTCTCGAAGCGGTCAATCGTGTTTTCGAAATCACTGACTGCCTGAACGGCCATGGGATTCTGCGAAGCGGCTGCCTCCTGACGAAGCTTCGGCAGTGTGCTCTGACGCAGTTCTCCGATTTTTTCCTCGCCAGCCTTGATATAGAGCTGGAGCAGCTTGAAATATTCCAGATTCTGATTGAACAGCCGGTCAAACATAACGACATCCTTCATCATTGCAGCCTTCGCCTTGGAAAGCTCTGACTGGATCCGTTCTACCTGCACCGACAATTTTTCATACGAAGACATCATTTTTTCTACTTTATGTACTCCGGAACCAATAATCGGCAATTTCTTCCAAAAGCTATCCCGCGAACCATCTGCATCAAAGCCCTTGATTCTTGTAACCAGATCGCCCAGCAGTTCTCCCACATAGCCGCTGTCCTTCGTACGGACATTGTTCAGGATGCTGTCAGAAAACTCCGCAATGTTCTTCTGCGCGCCCACGCCATATTGGAGCGCGGTATTCGAATCCATCAGATTGATTTTTTCCTTGATGGAATCAATTTTTGCCCTTTCCTCAGGTGATATTTCCTCCACCTGGTCCGTTATCGCCGCAATGACCTCCTGCGGCTCAACTGTGGCTGCTTCCGGCGTACTCTCCGTCTTAGCCTTTATCAAATCTGCCAAACTGATCTCTGCCATAGCTCAAACCTCCCGCTTATTTCTCATAATACTGAAAATAAAAATCGTCCAGCGGCATAAAAAGATACCGCACGCCTTCGATAAAGCCAACCACAATGGGCACCATTGTCCAGCAAAAAATCACATAGACTACACCGAGAACAGTCTTGCCCTGATAGAATTTATGTGCTCCGATCCCGCCCAGGCAAATGCCCAGCGCTCCCATAATGACCTTGCTGCGAATGACCGCCCATTTCTCTGCTGCCGGAATCAACGCATTGCCGCTTCCTATGCCACCCTTGCGCTTCCCGAAGCCCAGCGATCTGACCTGACAAAAGATCTCATCCAGGCCGGAGAAGATATCTGCTCCCTTGCCCTCAGACGCGGCCTTGGCCGCAGTCTCCGGATGCTCAGGGGCCACGCCATCGCTGTGAAACATCTGATTGACCACATCA
This sequence comes from uncultured Selenomonadaceae bacterium, assembly GCA_964611665.1. Taxonomy (GTDB): domain Bacteria; phylum Bacillota; class Negativicutes; order Selenomonadales; family Selenomonadaceae; genus CAZTAP01. Next base: position 13,378 of record CAZTAP010000050.1, read on the forward strand.
ATCTCCGCGTCCACATCCAGAAGCTGATCATTCAACAGACGCGAAAACTGATCCTCATAGGCATCGACAAAGCTAAACAAAGTAGCTTTGATCCGCTCCTTGGCCTCACGCACCTTCGTTGTTCGAAGCTGTGTCTCCTCCAGTAAGAAATACTTATCAACGAGCACCACCGCGCGATCCTGATAATATTCAATGAACGGACGGGCCTGCAGGATCTTCTTTGGGTTCTTTTGCAAATACAGCAGCATATTCCTCGAAATCTGCTGCATTTTCATGACCTGCCTGGCAATCTCCCTGTCCTTGAACACTTTGACGGACTTCTGCAGATAATTGAAGTCCCCCACCGCCTTCTGGAAAAGCTCCTGCAGGAATTGTCCCTCCTTTGCATCGATTTTCCCAAGCTTCAGCGAAAGATTGCGGCTGCGGCTGCGGCTGCGCCACCCACTGTATACCAGCAGGTGGCAAACTGCAAGCAAAGACAGTCCCAATGGAGCCGAATTCGCCAATAAGCAAACCCCGGCAATGACAAAAAAAATGGCTGCCAAAATCCAATAAAAATACCGCATATCGTATCCTCCAAGATCACTCAATCAGCAGTGTTGATCTGTTCCAAAATTTTCTATACATTTCAATTCTATCATCCCGCCTGTTTTTGTCAATATAAGCAGGAAACATCTTCTTCCTGGTACAGCGTACATGAAATAACCAGTGAGAAAGTACGATGCTGGATGAATTTTCAGCTGCAAGACAAATCCTTATGTCCTTACGACTGTCATAGCGGTGACTATAGTAATTAACGACAATGCAGCAGATGGAAATCCGGACAGGTTTGGGACAAGCGCAGAAGTCTTCAGACAAAAATATCGCAGACTTTGATTTTCCAAAAGCCTGCGATATTTTTGTGTGCTGCGAAAATCCTATTTATGCCCGGCAACCCAGTGCATACCCCAGCCGTATTCACGGTCCAGGCTCTTATGTCCATCAAAAAATCGTACCAGTTTTTCCACGCTGAATGTTTCATCCGCATAATTTTCCAACATGGCGATAGCACACATCCGGTCATTGGAGCCATACTCATCCATATGTACGATAATGTCATCACCGCCGGGATATTTCAATGTCACCACGCCTTTAGCTTCCTGCCAGTTGGCAGCGCCTTCATAAATAAAAGTATAAATCAAGATACGTTTGAAGTCACGTGCATGAGCGCCGTTTACCCGCAGATTTTCACCCTCTGAATTCGCACCAGAACGGTCATCTCCATCAAGTGCTATATATGGCGGTGCATTTAAAGACCCAAACGCATTGCCTAACGCCTGTACGACTCCCTTTGATCCATCCTTTAGTTCATAGAGGCATCCCAAATCCAAATCAATGGCATTCGAGCCGCCGCCAAACAATCCGGAAAGAAAACCAGACTTTTTTTGTTGAGGTTGGCTCCAATTAAGATTGATGAGTATCTCCCCTAATGCCTCGCTGCGTTTCTTGCGCAAGTTAACCTTTTGTCCCTTACGAAGTTCTACTGCCATGGAAAATCCTCCTTATTTTTATATACGATTTGCCTATTTAGCCTCGCCTGACAGGAGCTAAAGTTCCGAAAAAGAATAGGCCTCCTATCCGCCTTGCAGCTGAAAATTCATCCTGCGTGCTTCTCACCTGGTTATTTCGTATACATTGTACTGGCTCGCCATCATTATCTGACTATCGTTTATCTTTCGACATTTCTATTGAAATTCCTTCTATTCCATCTTTTTTCCAGAAGCCACGCAAAAGAGCAAATTTCCCGGCCAATAAAGGGCTTATTCCATAAAAATATCGCAGGCTTCCATTCAATGAAAAGCCTGCGATGTTTTTTGTTATTCCGGCAAAATATTCAGTTTGCTGCCCCATGCTGAAACGCATAAATATAATCAACGATGGACTTCATCGGCGAAGCCATCCCATAGTGGCGTATACTCAATGGTGTATCAGATGTTCCAAGCACTGTTTTCGTGTCATAGGCCATGACCTGTGTATTCATGATCTGATAGGTCATGGCACTGAAATCAAAATGAGTCTGATAGACAAACATCCGATTCGTATCCGCCTTGATCACTGCAATATTCGCAGTATATTCATGATCACTATCCGCAGATATCGTATCGGTATCCACATAGTAACCCGTATCATTCCTTGCATCGACAAAACACATATTTTCTTCCGCCGAACAAACCGACGTCAGCATCAGCATCAGACCGAGTGCCAGGAACAACCGTCTTACATATTGTCGCATTCTGGTCGTCTCTTTTCTTTTTATTCTGCAGCCCGTCATATCGAACTGCATGATACTCCAATTAATAATTATAGAAAAAAAGAGCTTTTGCGTCAACTTTTTCAACATGAAAATTTTCTAATAAAAAAATACGACTGTCTCCTTTTCTTT
>CAZTAP010000051.1:0-14016 GCA_964611665.1 uncultured Selenomonadaceae bacterium
CGCCGAAGTATTGCAGGATATCCTTGCCATCCATGCGCTCCGGTGTCGCGGTAAGTCCCAGTAAAATCTGCGGCTGATAGTAGTGCAGCAAACGCTGATAGGATTCGGCTGCCGCATGATGGAATTCATCGATAATGATGTAGTCGTAAAAGTCCGCGGTGGTCTTGCTGCTCCAATCCTGTGAATTGAAGGTTTGGATGGAAAGGAAAAGATGATCGATTTGCTCCGGACGATACTGTCCGACAAATAAGTCACCAAAATTGGGATCGCGCAAGATCCCCTGGAAGCAGGCCTGGCTCTGCTGCAAAATCTCTTCCCGATGCGCAATGAACAGCAGACGATTTGGCTTCCCCGGATGTGCCTGGCAAAAACGCGCATAGTCAAACGCCGCGATTACCGTCTTGCCCGTTCCGGTCGCTGCCACGATCAGATTGCGGAAATTATGACGGATTTCCCGTTCAGCTGCGATCTGCTCCAGGATTCGGCGCTGATAGCCATAAGGCGTAATGGTAAACGAATAGGCTCCAGGTGCTCCAGGTGCTTCTGCTGCCTGCTCCGGATAGCGTTCCCGGCGAATCGCTGCAGCCAGTTCGTCATGCTGTGCAATGGTATAACGCTCAAATTCCGGCGCATGCCAGTAGGATTCAAAGGTTGCCATCACCTTCTGCATCGTTACCGGCGAATCATAGGCTGTGATTTTCACATTCCACTCCAGGCCACTGGAAATTGCTGCATGGGAAAGGTTCGAGGAACCAATATAGGCCGTATGATATTCCGTATTTCGATAGAAAAGATAGGCCTTGGCATGCAGGCGCGTACGCTTTGTATCATAGGACATGCGTATCTCCACGCCTGGCAGTCCGGCCAGTGCATCAATGGCTTTCACATCGGTTGCACCCATATAGGATGTCGCAATCAATCGCAAAGTTCCGCCCCGCCGGGCAAAGGTTTGCAATTCCTCATAAATCAGGCGCAGGCCGCTCCATTTGATAAAAGATACCAGCATATCGATATGATCCGAGGAAAGGATTTCCTTTTTTAGCTCGTTGAACATCGATGGCTCGCTCTGTGCACCAGTAAAAAGCGATGTCTCAATCAGCGAAGTTTCCGGCCGCGGCACCTTGGCCTGTGGACGCAATACGCGCACATTATTTTTCTCCGGCAAAAGTGCCAAAAGCTGTTCACCAGGAAGATTGACTACTTCCTCGGCAAAGGAATCATCTCTCGTATATTGACGAATCAGCTGGATAATCTGATTCGTCAACGTGATCTGTGCAGACAATTTTTCATTTTTATCCGCCTGATCAGCTGCAATCAGCAGCCCCTGATCAATGATGTGCCGCAGGTATGCAGTCAGCGTGCCTGCAGCCTCTGCCTGATCCAGCGGTTCAATATCTTTAAAATTGGCTGCAATCTGCGCCAATTTCTCCGTGAAGTTTTTATTGATTACCTGCTCGTAAATCCCTGGCTGAATATCTTTTCCCATATCCCATTCTGCGCCTCGCTCTCATCCATTTCTTCTGCCACTTTCACTATTAAAGATCCTCTGCCCGGATTCCTGCCGCGCGGACATTTCTCTATTAAAATATGCGGCGTGCACTCATCAAGCTATAATGTCATCATATTTTCGAAGTACAACATTATTCATATGATTAGCTGCACTCACACAGCCCTCCGTAAAGCCGGTCTTCGAAAATAGCCAGAATTCCTTGTTGGCACATTTAACCAAGCCGCTATCTTCAATCAGATCATCCAGGACTGCTGTATTGGCTGGCTCATTGCGCCACTTACATTCCGCAAAGAGCGCACTCCCACCATCACCAATACCAACAATATCGATTTCTCTTTGCTGCTTTCTGCGCGGGTCATTCCCCCACCAGCGTCCTAAATCTGTGAAAACCAGGCCATTGTCTTCTGAACGCCTGAGCTTCCATAGGTACTGACGGCATATATCCTCGAAAATAAAGCCCATATATTCATTGATATATGGCATGATGCGCTGACATGCAATCTCAGCCATGCCGCGCATGACCAGTGAGATGTTATCCGGCAGGAACCTATACCAAAAACGGAACATATTATCCGTAAGCTTATAAACAGGCCGGCGTGAGCTCTTATCCGCAATTGGATTCTCTTTAACGACCAGCCCCAACGATACCAGGTTCTTTATATAAGTCGAGCATGCATCACTAGTCAGTCCTGCTTTCACAGCGATCTCTGACATGCGCGAAGCACCACCGGCAATAGCCGCAATGATGGAATTATACGTTGCCTGCTCACGCGTTTCCTGCTTCAAAAGGTTCATTGGCTCTTCAAACAAGAACGATGATGAGTCGAGAAAGCAATTCTGTATATTCTCTTCTATGGATACGCTGTCATCTAATTCACGCAGATACTGCGGAATCCCGCCAACCATACCATAGGCTATTGCCATGTCTTCTGGCGAAAAGCCCGGGTAAAATTCTTTTGCTGCAAAAAAATCCAGTGGCTTCAGTTTAAGTTGTGCTGTACGCCTGCCATAAAGTGGAGCCTGGTACTCAAGGACCTGTTGTTCCATGAACGACAAGGACGACCCGCACAAAATCAAAAACAGACGCGAACTATCCTTATGTTTGTCAATTGCATTCTGTAACATCGACTGAAATTCTGGTACAGCTTTAGCCAAATATGGGTATTCATCTATGACAAAGACCAGGCGTTCTTCTTCAGCGATGGCAAATGCTGCTTCGATAGCGGATTTGAAGTCTGAAAACACCGCATCCCCCGGAGCTTTGCGATAAGCCATAATTTCCTGACTAAGACTTTTGAGGTTTTGCGCTGCACTGCTTTCGATACCAGTGCAGAAAATTACCGGTTTATCCTTCACAAAACCATTGATCAAAGCTGTTTTTCCAACTCGACGACGGCCATAAATAACGACCATCTCAAACTTAGATGATCGATACCTCTTATCCAGCATCTTCAACTCTTGCTTTCTTCCCAACAGCACCATGGCCACCTCTTTACTGATTTATGATTTAGTAATATTATTTATACTTTATTATACATCAGTGTATCATCTTTCTACAACCTGAAGTATCCAGCCAAATTTTTCTCCGGCATAAAAATCCCCGGCAGCATAGATCTCTCCATGCTGCCGGGGGTATGCGAGGCTTTTCAGCCTCTCGTATGATAGCTGCGCTTTTCCTCCGGAATATCTTCCCAGCGCAGCGCATTGACTTCGGTATGATGCTGCAGTCCCCATGCGGCGGCAATGCCGGCAGCTTCACCGATGCTCATGCAGGTCGGCTGGATGCGCATCGAGGCCTGCAGGATAAAGCTCGCACTGATGCAGCGCCCGCCAACGAGCAGGTTCGGTACCTCTTCGGTAATGAGTGCACGGTATGGAATCTCATAGAATTCCCCCTTCGGCAGCTTCTCATCGACGCGTTCGCCATGTGCATCGATATACCAGGCCGTACGCGCAACTGCATCCGGGAAGCGGCTGCGATTATGATAATCGTCTTCGGTCATATAGAACTTCCCACGGATACGCCAGGATTCCCGCGCGCCAAGCATGGCGGCTTCCCGGCTGATATACGCATGCTCAAAACCCGGCATATGCTTGATCAGATACTGGCTGATCCGCCGGATCATTGCCCGCCCATAGCGCACTGCACGGCTATAGGACAGCGGGTCTGTCGCACTGAATTCCTTCGGCAGTTCCGGACAATTCATCGACATTGTCCCCGGCTTGCCAATGATTGCAAACGCCTGGAAATAGTCTGCATCCTCCTGCCTGAGTTCTCCTGTCTCCACCCCTCGCTGGAAGACCGGCTCCAGCTTGTAGCGCGTCGTACGTCCCATAGCCTCGGCAAGCTCGACATACGGCGGCTTCGACTTGCACCAGGTATCCTTCAGCTCTACCGTATCATAGTGATAGACCTTGTCAATATCGATGCCGCCCATCTCGAACCGGAAGCTCATCGGCTGATTCCGGCCGGTCTTATCCGAGCCCTTTTCTGCCGGCACGCCAGCCAGCCGTGCAAGCAGCGCATCACCAGAGCCATCGATGAAAACCTCTGCCTTGACCGCAGACAGACCAACAATTGTCTGCACCACGCAATACTTGATCTTTTTCTCTTCCAGGATCGTATCCACGAGTACCGTATGATAGAGGACCTCCACCCCTGCCTCGGCACATAGCTCATCATACACCTCTGCCAGGACCTCCGGATTCGTCCAGCCCTCTTCCGTCACGCCATCCGACATATCAATGCCATGCTCCAGCATCATCTTCTTGATACGCGTCACATAGGGCGTATCGCTCTCTGGTGCATGCGTCGGCATAAACGGCAGGACGAGGCCGAGCGTCTGCAATCCACCAAGCGCAGTACCCCGTTCGATCAGTACGGTCTTGGCGCCGTTCTGCGCCGCATTGACTGCCGCAGCGGTTCCGGACGGGCCGCCGCCGACTACGCAGCAGTCTGCCGCAAAAAGCAAAGGAATCTCCCTGCCCGCATATTGCAGGCTGCCATCAGCACTGCCCGCAGCAGATACCGTCTCTGATCCGGACAAAAGGCTGCCGCCCGCAACAGCTCCTACCGTCAGCGCCCCAGTCAGTTTGACAAAATCACGTCTGGAAATAGGAATATACATCGCCATGCCACCTTTCTATGAATCCCTGCGCGCAATCCTATATCTAAATATTCTATCTTTAGCCTATTCTATCTCACAAGGCAAATTCCTTCTAAAGTCACCGGGATTTATCCCCATGCCTCAATGATGACTGCCCCATTTCTCACAGCAATACCGGCTGCCATCCCAGCGCAGTTTTGCCCAGCCGCTCCCGCCGGACAACATCACAGCATAGCCGCTCTTGCCCGGCACCTGGCCGACACGGCAATAGCTGCCCAGAACAATGCGTGCCTCTTCCGGCAGATCGCCATAGGTGAAAAGCTCCTGAAACTGCCCATTGACCTGCCCGATAATCCGGAAGTCATTGAGAAATGCTCCCGTACCATCAAGAAATACATAGGCTAAATCCGGAACTGCTGTATCCGTCCGGCTGGTCAGAAAATAAAAATCTGTTCCGTTCCCGGATATTTCCGTCGTGAATTCGCTCTTTCCTGTCTGGTCGAGAATCTGCAGTTCGACACTCCGCTTGTAACTTTTCTCCTGCTTTACTTTCGTTAATTGTATGCGGTATGCTGCTGTACCACTCAGCTCATAATAGGGCATCTCCGCCTGATCCGTATAGGAAAGCTGAAAATGCGCGGTGATGACTGGTGCAGGCGCCGCACAAACTGTGCTCAGCTGCCAAAACAGACAGCAAAGCAGTAAACAGAATGACTTTCGCATAGAAATCCCTCTTTTCTTTTCTGAATTTTCAACCCGATTGTCTCACCTTCATTTTATCATCTTATGCCATCACTTGCCAAACCTTTTTCCGCGTGCTATGATGCCCATAGCAATGAACAATAAAGAAGGTCATGATTCCATGAAATCCACATTTTCCCGCCTTGAATTCCTGAAGCTCACCGCCAAAAGCCTCCTGGCCTTTTCCCTTGGAAGCTATTTTCCAGGCCTGCGCAGCGCCTCAGCTCGCGAAGCCGGACTGGATACTTCGCTGGATGCCTCCTATGTGCGCCAGCTCATTACCAAAGATGCGTCTGCCTCACGCACCATCATGTGGCAGTCAGCAGACCCGCAGGATGGTGCACAGGTCGTCTGCCGCCGGAAGGGAGATTCCCGTCTTTTCGCTGTACGTGCTGCAGCAGCTCCGTTCCAGGATGATGGCGTCGGCTGTTATATCCATACAGCACGTCTCAGCCCTCTGCAGCCAGGCATTGACTATGAATACCGTATGATCTGCAGCGAACAGGGCACCCCCTGGTATGCGCTTCATACACCGGATGCCGGAGCTTTCCAGGCGCTGATCTTCCCGGACTCCCAATGCTCGGATGGCTATGTGACCTGGCGCAATATCGCGCAGAACGCAGCAGCGCGCAATCCGAAAGCAAGTTTTTTCATCAATATGGGCGACCTTGTCGACAACGGTGAGGACCATAACCAATGGCAGGACTGGTTCAACGCACTTGCCGGCATCATCGACCGCCTGCCTTTCGCGCCGGTCATGGGCAATCATGCCGCCTACAACCTCGACTGGAAATGCCGTCTGCCTGTGGCCTGGCTCCACTACTTCAACGTACCGGACAATGGCAGCGAAAAATTCCGCCGCTATTACTATTCCTTCGACTACGGCCCTGTACATTTCACTGTGCTCAACAATCTTTGGGAAGAGCTCGATCCTCTGCAGCCCGGCCTGCTTGCTGAGGAAATCCCCTGGCTCAGGGCAGACATTGCAGCCAGCAAGGCAAAATGGAACATCGTGCTCATGCATAAGGATGTCATCAACTATGACTGTCCGAATGCCTCTGACCCGGTCAGGGGCGATATCGACCCGGTAGGACAGAAGCTCATGCCGGTCTTCGATGAGCTCGGCATCGATGTCGTACTCACCGCACATCAGCACACCTACCGCCGTCTCGGCCACATCTTCGGCTTCCATCCCGCAGCGCAGGGCCCGCTCTATATCGATACGGGCAATGCAGGCAATGTACGCTACAATGTACCGGTCAATAAGCGCTTTGACCAGAAGATCCTGCCGCAGCCGGAGGTCGATAACTATATGACGCTGGAGGCATCCGCTGCGCAGCTGACCTTCCGCTGTTTCCAGCCCGATGGCAGCCTGGCTGACCAATATACGCTTTCTGCGAGGAAATAACCACACTTAGGGACGCTTCTCTGCCCCCATGCTGAATAAAATATCCAGCCGTCACAATTCCGGCAAAACTTCATGAATGATATACGCCCAGAGATGATGGTCGCAGTCCGGTCCCAGCCGGTCGGCGGCCTCTTTGGTTTCCGGCATCGCATTTTCCGGCGCAACGCCGCAGTCAGCGCGGCGCAGCATTTCGTTATCATTCGCAAAGTCCCCGGCTGCAACCACATAGCGCCCTGCATTGCCCGGCAGACGGCGCAGTGCCTCCAGCATATGTCCTTTCGATACCTCCTGGCCTACGAACTCCAGATACGTCGTGGCCGAGAAAAAGTTCGTCGAAATCTCCAGAATTCCGAGCTTGCCAGCCTCACGGCGCACGGCTTCGAGCACTGGCCGGCTTGCACAGATAAAGAACTTCAGCCAGTCGAGCCCGGCGACCTGCGCCAGCGTCGTATGACGATAATCGCTGTATTCCTTCGCCAGACGCGGGTCATCCTGCCCGGGTGCGCTCAGGATATAGCACTGGTCCGCCGTATAGACCTCGATGCAGGCCTGTGGGAACTTCTGCAGGCAGTGTGCAGCAAAATCCCGCCAGATCTTCCCCGTAAGCCGGCAGCTTTTGAGCACTTCGCCCGTCGCCATATCCGCAAGCATCGCACCATTATAGAAAATACCCGGCGAATTGACCGGCAGTCCCTCAAGATACTCTGCGGCATTGCCTGCCGTACGGCCTGTCGCAATCGCAAAGCGGCCGCCGCCCGCCACGAATTCCTGAATGGCCTCGCGATTTTCCTTGGAAATCGTCGTATCCCCGCTGAGCAGGGTACCATCCATATCACTCACCAGCAAAAATTCTTTATAGCTTCTCATGTTCTTCCCCCTGATGCAGACTGCCTGCGGCCTGATTCATAAACTCACGCGGCGATGCCTGCATATATTTCCTGAAAATTGCACAAAAGTTCTTATAGTCGCCAAAGCCGTTCTGCTCTGCGACCTCATAGACACGCCAGGTTCCCTGACGAAGCTGGCTGAGCGCCATCTGCAGGCGCTGCTTCGTCAAAAGCTCACCAAAGGTCTGCCCTGTTGTTTCCTTGATTTTCCGGCTCAGATAACTCTGGCTTACCCCGAGGCTGTCCGCCAGAAGCTCCATGCTGAGCCTTGCCTGATAGTCCTGCGCAATGCGTTCCAACGATTTTCTCACATAGGGATTCAGCTGCGGCCGCTCCAGCCACACGGACAGATCGACCAGCTCTGCCACCGGCTGCTCTGCCGCGGCCCTGCCGCCTTTTTCCTGCTCCGTACGCAGCCTCTGCAGAAGATTTGCCAGTTCCTTTTCATCCACAGGTTTCAGCAGATAATCCGCAGCCTGTACCTCAATGGCACGCTTCGCATAGGAGAAGTCCGCATAGCTCGTAAGGAAAACGATATGCACCGCAGAGCCGTCCTGCCGGAGCTTTTCCGCAAGCTGCAGTCCGTCCAGACAAGGCATGCGGATATCGGTGAGCACGACATCCGGCTGTGTGCGCGCAATGAGCTCAAGCCCCTGCCTGCCATCCGCCGCATCCCCGACCACCACGCAGCCCATGGCCTGCCAGTCAAGCGTGCAGACCAGTCCCCGACGGATGATGTCCTCATCTTCAAGAATAATCACTCGCAGCATCCATGATCACTTCCCTTCATTTCTCCGATTTCACTTTTGGCCGGCAATGTCATGCAGACCACGGTACCGCCCTCCGGCGGACAATGGATGTCCACGCCATAGCTTCCTCCATAAAGCAGCTGCAGGCGCCGATGGATATTGTAAAGTCCCATATGCATCGAAGCATTGCCCGGCTTTTGCAGCAAAGCCTGCAGCTCACGCAGGCTCTTTGCCTCCATGCCGGGCCCGCAGTCACGCACCGCAATCTGCAGCACATCTTCCCGGCGGCAGATCTCCAGCATAAGGCGGATTTTCCCCTCTGCATCGGCTCCGTATTTGATGGCATTCTCTACGACCGGCTGCAGCAAAAGTTTCGGCACGATGCAATCCATCGCCTCGGGCGCCTTTTTCTCCGTATAAATCAGACGTGCACCAAAACGCTGCTGCTGGATATCCAGATAGCTTTTCAGATAGGAAAGATCCTCCTCAAGCCTGACCTGACGGATCGTGTTGTTGATGCTGTAGCGCAAAAGCGTGGAAAGCGCCATCAGCATGCGTTCTGCCGCTGCGGGCTCCAGACGGATCATGAACTTGATATTTTCCAGCGTGTTGAACAGAAAATGCGGATTGAACTGTGCCTCCAGCTGTCTGAGCTCAGAAACTACATTGACGCGGGCCTCCGCTTCGTTCTGCACCAGAAGTTCCTGCAGGCTCTGCGCCATATGGTTGTACTCATCAGCAATGCTCTCGAACTCATTGCCGGTATGGATATCGAGCCGGTAGTCCAGCTGCCCGCGCTTCACCGCCGCAAAAGCCGCTGCGAGCTCTTCCATAGCCTGCATCTTGTCCCTTGTCTCCCGCCGCACGCTGAACAGAATGAGCGGCACCATGAGCAGGAACATCCCGCCGAGCACTGCAGCTCCGGTGACATACTGCGTAAGATAGCTGTCCACCGGAGAAAACGCATAAATGGTAAACGCACCATCCAGCACCGGCTGGCTCGTCACATAAAAGCGCTGGTTCTCCAGGGATATCAGTCCATCTGCTGTCTGCAGCTCCGGCACGGCCTTCTGGAACTTCACATCATGGAAAATCCCCAGCGTCGAAAGCGGCGCATAGCCATAGGCATCCCGCAGCAGGAAGTGGACCTCCGGCAGAGATATGCTCTGTGCCAGAAGGTTCTCCGGCAGGGCGAATACGATATAGCCCTGCAGTCTTCCATTTTGACGGATGGCACGCCCAACGAGCAGATCCCAGCGCCCGGTCTGATGATCCTGGGCAAACTCCACGACATTGCCCTCGCTCAGCGACATGCGGTAAAGTGCTCCCCATCCCGGACCGGTTCCCTGAAAATATTCCGGCAGCCCCGGCTGATTGGTCAGCAGAAGACTGCGCTCTGCATCCAGCAGATAGAACTCCGGATGTTCTTCATGGATTTTTGTCTGCGCATAGAACTTTTCATAAAATGCCTGCTGCTCCGCAGGACTCCCCTGCAGTCCGCGGAGCCCGAGCCTTGCGATCTCTTCGCTATGCTCCTCATAATCCGTCACAGTTTCCGTAAGGATACCCGCCACGAGCTCACGGCTCTGCGCATTCCGGGCCACGACATTCCGGTTCCAGTAAAAAAGCGCCAGGCTCAGCGCAAGCACCGCTATGACCGCTACCGGAAGCAAAGCATATTTCGTAAGTGCACTGCGCACTTCATCCTGTAATCGCCGCAAGCTCTCACCCCCTGTATATAGTATAGCAAAATATTGGGAGCCGGGTCTTTAAAAATCCCCGGCTCCCAATCATTTTTCTATGCTTTACTGCACGCTTGCAAAAATATCCTTGAATTTGTCGAGCCATGCCTTCTTATTCTTCTCAACAACCTGCTCATTGTCGTTGATGATCTTGATCTGGTCCTTCGGCAGCAGGCCCTGCGGCGGCTCTACGTCGTCACGTACGGAGCGGCGGTGCAGCTTGGCCGTGATCAGGCTCTGTGCTTCTTTGCTCGTGATGAAATCAATGAATTTCTTGGCATTTTCCATATGTTTGGCATTCTTGATGATATAGATGCCATCCGGTTTGGAAATGACGCCTTCCTTCATATAGATGAGCTTGACTGGTGCGCCGTCAGCGACATATTTCGCGCCGCCCTCTTCGAAGGTACAGCCGACTGCATACTCACCATCGGCTACGCCCTTATATACTGCAGACGAGCCCGAGAGCAGCTTGCCGTCGAGGTTCTTGCAGAACTTCTCGACATAGGACCAGCCCTGATCCGGATCTCCATTGCCCATCGCATAGAGCATGTTGATGAGATGCTCATAGGAGGACGAAGATTTCGACGGATCTGCCATGGCGATTTTGCCTTTGAGTGCCGGATTCAGAAGATCTTCATAGCCCTCGACCTTGACATCGCCGATGAGTTTCGTGTTGACCATGATGACACTCGGAATATCCGTGAAGCGTGTCATGGAGCCTTCCTCATTCTTGAAGGCTGCCTGAATGTGTTCTTCATTGACGGACGTGTAGTTCTCAAAAAGGTTTGCCTTCGGCTTCATCGTATTGAGCGAGCCGCCCCAGAAGATGTCTCCGAGCGGATTCGCTTTTTCCGACTCGACGCGCTTCAGGAGCTCGCCGGTCCCGGCTGCGATGACCTCAACCTTTACGCCGCTCTGCTTCTCAAACTCCTGCACAAGCGGATTGATAAAGTCCAGCGGATGCGGGCAATAGATGACGAGCTTGTTTTCTCCGTCACCGCTGCCGCCGCTCCCCTTTGCTGCCTGCTTCTGTCCACCGCCGCAGCCAGCGAGTACACCGCCGAGGAAAATCCCGGCAACCAGCACAGATACCAGTTTCTTGAATTTCATGAAAATGCCTCCTTTTATCTTTTCGATTATAAAGTAACATCCTTACTGCCAGAAACCTTGAAGAAAATCACCATGGCCGTAATCGTCGTGAGCGTCAGAATCGTGGATAACGCAGCGGCTGTGCCATAGCTTGCACGGATGACCTCCGTATAGATTGCGACCGACATCGTCTTTGTCGCACCCGTGAACAGGATGACTGAGGAACTCAGTTCGTTGATCGCGGTGATCCAGGACAGGATCGCACCGCTCATGACGCCCGGCAGCATCATGACTGCCGTGACCTTGAAAAAGGTCCGGAGCGGCGAGGCACCGAGGCTGATGGATGCTTCCTCGATGCTCGGGCTGATCTGATACAGGATGGCCGAGCTCGAACGCAGCGTGTACGGCAGACGCCGGATGACCAGCGAAATGATGATGATGAGTGCCGTGCCCGAAAGCAGCAGCGGCTCATCGTTGAACGCGAGCAAAAGCGTGATACCGAGGACAGAGCCCGGGATGATATACGGGAACATCGTGAGCGTATCGATGATTTCCGTGAGCCAGCTCTTGCGGCGCGTAGTCAGATAGGCCACGGTCATGCCCAGGAAAATAATCGCGATGATTGCCGAGGTACTGAACAGATACGTATTGGAAATCGCCGTGCCCAGGCTTTCAAAGATCGTATAGTAGCTGTCCAGAGAATAGCCATCGACGAAAATCGAGCCGCTGGTCTTCAGGAAAGACGTATATACGACAACGAGCTGCGGGATCATGGAAATGGCTACAAGCAGATAGATTGCTGCATGCATGACGACATTCCAGATTCCCTTCATCTGCTTGACCTGCATCGGACGCAGCGAGCTCATCGTAAAGGACTTGCGGTTCACGATGTATTTCTGCAGCAGGAAGATCGTCGAAGTGATGATGACCATGATGGCCGCCATGGCCGCGGCAAAATTCGCCTGATCCCCGACCTCATTGATGAACTCCGCATAAATCATGACCGGCATGACATTGAAGCCCTCACCGATGAGCATCGGTGTACCGAAATCTGCCATGGCATTCATAAAGACCATGAGTGCACCGGCCAGGATTGTTGGCGTGATGAGCGGCACAATGACCGTGACCACTTTGCGGATGCCGCTGCAGCCCAGGCTCTCTGCCGCCTCGATGAGTGCCGAGTCGATATTTTTCAATGCACCGGCCACATAGAGGTAAATAAACGGATAAAGCTTCAGCGTGAGCACGAGCAATATGCCCGCAAATCCATAAATCGAAGGAAACTCATAGCCAAAGGTATCGTAGAGCCAGGTCGTGAGGATGCCGCTGCGGCCGCCGATGAGGATCCAGGAATACGCACCGATGAACGGCGGCGACAACAGGGAAATGATGATGCAGATCTCGACGATATTCTTGCCCCGGATTTTATAGAGCGACATGAAGTAGGCCAGCGTCGTGCCGATGATGATGGCCAGCACCGTCACACAGGCCGTGACCGAGAAGCTGTTGATCATGGACTGATAGTAATATTTCCGCTGAAAGAAGCGTACGAAGTTCTCCAGGGAAAAAGCCCCCGTATCCGCATTCTGAAAGGCCGATACGAAAAGCGAAAAGAGCGGATAGATGAGGAAGAGCCCGAAGACGACCATCGCGAGTACGGTGATTCCAGTCCAGAAATCCCAGCGCAGCACCTTCTTATTCATAATGGACCACATCCTTCAGGATATTGCGCGAGCCATCGGCAAGGAATACATTCACCTTACGCCGGTTCGGCCGCAGCGTCACGGTATCGCCGACCTCCAGGATGCGCTCGGCATGGCCGAGATCCTGGGAAAACTCGATGGATGGCTGGCCCGGCTGCAGCATTTCCGCGGGGAATTCCAGACTGTAGTTGATGTATTTCCCCAGAAATACCTTCGTTTTGACACGGCAGGGCAGGCCATCCTGCTGGATGGAGAATTCCTCCGGCCTTACCGAAATGAGCACTTCCTGTCCATCTGCGGCCTCTTCGCCGAGGTCATCCAAGGGCAGCTCATAGCCGTTGACAAAGGTCACGCTTTTCCCATCACCGGAAAGCTTCACCCGGCCTTTGAAGAGATTCGAGTGGCCGATGAAGGTAGAAACGAAGATGTTGTAAGGACGGGTATAGATTGTATGCGGTGCAGCGGTCTGCTGGATCTCGCCATCCTTCATGACCGCGATGCGGTCCGATATGGAAAGCGCCTCTTCCTGATCATGCGTGACATAGACCGTCGTAATGCCGACCTTTTTCTGCACTTCACGGATGGCCGAACGCATCTCCACGCGCAGCTTGGCATCGAGGTTCGAAAGCGGCTCATCCATCAGAAGCACACTCGGATGGATGACGATGGCGCGTGCAAGTGCAACGCGCTGCTGCTGTCCGCCGGACAGCCGCTCCGGCAGGCGGTCCTGATAGTCGGTGATTTTCACGACATCGAGGATCTCATCGACCTTCTGCTTCATCTCTGCCTTCGAGAACTTCCGCAGCTTCAGCCCATACTCTACGTTTTCCCGCACCGTAAGATGAGGGAAAATTGCATAGCTCTGGAAAACCATGCCGATATTGCGCTTATGCGCCGGGATATCGTTGATCACCTGATCATTGAAGCGGATCTCGCCGCCCTCGATGCTGTTGAAGCCCGCGATCATGCGCAAAAGCGTCGTCTTGCCACAGCCCGAAGGACCCAAAAGCGTGAAAAATTCTCCGTTTTTGATGCCCTGTGTAAGTCCCGGTATGATGGTGAGGCTGCCATAACGTT
>CAZTAP010000051.1:14116-15735 GCA_964611665.1 uncultured Selenomonadaceae bacterium
CCGTTTTTGATGCCCTGTGTAAGTCCCGGTATGATGGTGAGGCTGCCATAACGTTTGATGGCGCCTTCGATCTGAATTGCCACGCTCATAACTTCATCCCGCTTTCCTAATTATCTGACTTATTTAAATTATACGCAAGTTTTTTCGAAAAAAATATCCCGAATTCTGGAAAACTATCGGAAAAAATGAACGATAAAAAACTGACCGCGGCAGCGACGCAGCGGTCAGTTTTCTTTGCTTCATGTTTTATTTAATTTGAGCCAGTGCCTGTTCCAGATCGGCAAGAATATCATCGATGTTTTCCAGGCCGCAGGAAAGACGGATCATGCCCGGGTTGATGCCCGCTGCAACCAGCTGTTCATCCGTAAGCTGACGATGCGTCTCGCTGGCCGGATGCAGTACGCAGGTGCGGATATCCGCAACATGCACCTCATTGCATGCGAGCTTCAGGCTGTCCATGAACTTCACGGCATTGGACTTGCCGCCCTTGATGACAAGCGAAACAACGCCGCAGCCCCGGCCGCCGAGATATTTTTCTGCCAATGCATGCTGCGGGTCATCGAGCAGACCCGGATAGGATACGGAGTCGATCTTCGGCGAAGTCTTCAGATACTGGGCCGCCTTCAGGCCGTTCTCCGCATAGCGCGGCATGCGCACAGCCAATGTCTCCAGCCCCATATTCAAAAGGAAGGCAGAATGTGCGGAAGGATACGCGCCGAAATCACGCATGAGCTGCATGCGCGCTTTGATGATATAGGCCATATCGCCGAATTCCTTCGTATAGATCGTGCCATGATAGGACTCATCCGGCTCCGTGAACTCCGGGAATTTGCCATTTGTCCAGTCGAATTTCCCGCTGTCCACAATGACTCCGCCGCCCTGCACGGCATGTCCATCCATATATTTCGTCGTCGAATGCGTCACGATGTCTGCGCCAAAGTCAAACGGCTTGCAGAAAATCGGGGTAGCAAAGGTATTATCGATGATGAACGGTACACCATGCTGATGCGCTGCACGCGCAAATTTTTCGATATCGCAGACAACAAGTGCCGGATTCGCGATGGTTTCACCAAAGACAAGGCGCGTATTGGGTTTAAAGGCCGCAGAGATTTCCTTTTCTGAAGCTTCCGGATCCACGAAGATGCACTCGATACCAAAGCGTTTGAGCGTCACGCCAAACAGATTGATGGTACCGCCATAAACGGCGGCTGAGCAGATGAAACTGTCACCAGCGCTGCAGAGATTCAGCACAGCAAAAAGGTTCGCTGCCTGGCCTGAGCTCGTACACATCGCACCAACGCCGCCCTCAAGCGCCGCAATCTTCTTTTCTACCGCATCCACGGTAGGATTCGCAAAGCGCGAATACATGCATTCCATCGGTTTATCAAAAAGATCCCCGATATGCTCCGTGGAATCAAAGCGATAGGTTGTGCTCTGTACGATCGGCATCACTCCCGGCTCGCCATTTTTCGGCGTATAGCCGGAATGCAGACATTTTGTTTCATCTTTCATGGACAAATCCCCCTCTATATCACAGCAATTTACTATGAAAATACATAGTTTACAGATATACAATGCTTGTTATCTATCATATAAGATTCTGTATCATTTCGCAAGCA
>CAZTAP010000052.1:0-15402 GCA_964611665.1 uncultured Selenomonadaceae bacterium
GTATATTATAAATCATGTTAATCTTATGATTTTTCAAAGCAATCTTTTATTAAGAATACTGCAGATATCGTTGTTTTTTTGCTTGCATTTATTTCTTGTCCATAGTATAATATTAGATGTTGTCGGGATGTGGCACAGTTTGGTAGCGCGCATCGTTCGGGACGATGAGGCCGCAGGTTCGAATCCTGTCATCCCGACCATTTCTTTGAACTTAAGAGCAAACCATTTTGGTTTGCTCTTTTTGTTTTCCCCCGCCTTGGACAAGAAAAGCAGGAGCACGCAGCTCCTGCTTTTCTTGTTTTCAGGCTGTCTGACCATGATATTCGATGGTACGGATTTCCCTGACCTCATTTTTTTCATTGACCATAACGACCTTCGGCTGATAAGACTTTGCTTCAGCCTCCTCCATAAAAGCATATGCCATGATAATGACAATATCCCCTGGCTGAACGCAGCGCGCAGCTGCGCCATTCAAACAGATCACTCCCGAGCCTCGTTTCCCCGGAATCACGTAGGTTTCCAGACGCGCACCATTATTGTTATCCGTAATCTGTACGCGTTCGTTGGCCAGTATGCCTGCCGCATCCATGAGTGCTTCATCGATGGTGATGCTGCCCATATACTGCAGATTTGCCTCCGTGACCGTCGCGCAATGAATCTTTGCCTTCAAAAGATTCAGGATCATGCCGCCACCTCCAGAATCACATTATCGATCAAACGCGTTTTGCCGATCTTCACTGCAATTGCCAGCAAAGCTTCCTGTTCAACCTTTTCCACCGGCTCCAGTGAAGGAAATGCATAAAGATCGACATAGTCCACAACAGCCATATGCTCCGCTGCGATATGCTCATATACCAGCTTCTTCAGCGCTTCTGCATCATGCTCACCTGCTGCATAGGCCTCTTTTGCCTTCTTCAGGCTCTGCGACAAAATCAGTGCAGCCTTCTTTTCCTCCGCAGAAAGGTATGCATTGCGCGAGCTGCGTGCCAGTCCTGACTCTTCCCGTACAATTGGCACCATGTTGACCTCAACCGGCAGATTCAGGTCCTGCACGAAGCGGCGGATCACCACGACCTGCTGCGCATCCTTCTGCCCGAAAAAGGCCTTATCCGCCCGCGAAAGATTCATGAGCTTCGTAACTACTGTAGCTACACCGCGGAAATGGCCCGGACGCTGTGCGCCGCAAAGTTTATGCGTGATATCGCCTTCTACATTGACATAAGTCGAATATCCCTGCGGATACATTTCCTGCGGTTCCGGATGGAACACCGCATCAACTGACACGCTTTCAAGCTTTTCGCAGTCCTCTGCAAAACGGCGCGGATACGCATCATAGTCCTCATTTGGACCAAATTGTACCGGATTTACGAACACCGAAGCGATGACTACATCGCATTTCTTTTTCGCTTCACGCATCAGCGTAAGGTGGCCTTCATGCAAAGCCCCCATCGTCGGCACAAGCCCGATGCTCCTGCCGGCTGCTTTCACTGTACGCGTATACTCCTGGATTTCTTTCACGGTGCGAAGTATTTTCATGATATTATCTCCATTCCATACAAAATTTGGCAAAAGAAAAAGCCTTCCGGCTTTGACCGAAAGGCATACGTATCCCTATGCTGATTATCCTTCCTGTCTCAGTCTATGACGATCTAAGCAGATGAAAAACTTATGCAGTTAAGAATGTCGTAGAAAAGTATAATTCATACCGAGATGATATTATCTTTTGCCACATAAACAGCCTACCATATTCAGCCAGAACATGCAAGAAAAGAAAAGCAGGAATGTCCTTTACATGGCACCCCTGCTTCTTATTTTTTATTTCGCCATCAGTTTGGCAACCTTATTGGCAAACTCAATCGGATTCTCCGGCATGATGCCTTCGATGATGAGCGCCTGCGTATACAAAAGATCACAGTAGTCCTTGAAATCCTCTGTATCCTTGCCTGCTTCATGCAATGTCTGCAGACGTGCAAACAAATCATGATGCGGATTGATTTCCAGGATGCGCTTTGCCTTGAACACCGGATTGTCCATCTCGGCAAAAGTATGCTCCATCGAAAGACTCGGGCCCTGCTCATCCGCCACCAGGCAGACTGCGCTGGATTTCAGACGCGCACTGACCTTGACATCAGCGACCTTCGCCCCGAGAGCATCCTTGATATCCTTCATGAGATCATCGTTCTTCTTGGCAATATCCTCGGTTTCCTTCTTGGCTTCTTTGGACTCTGCATCATCGAGATCAAGGTCGCCGCGGCTGATTGAATGGAACTGCTTGCCCTCATATTCGCGCAGGGTCTCAATCGTGAACTCATCAACCGGATCAAGAAGATAAAGCACCTCGATGCCCTTATCACGCAGAAGCTCCATCTGCGGCAAGTGCTCGATGGTCTCCTTGTCCTTGCCGGTTGCATAATAAATCTTCTTCTGATCAGCAATCATGCGGTCAACATATTCCTGCAGGGAGACAAGCCTGCCCTCCTTGGAAGTCGTGAAGAGCAGCAGGTCCTTCAGCTTATTCGCCGTATCATCACCGGAATACATGCTGTTATAGATGCCGATTTTCAGTGATTTGCCGAATTCATTCCAGAACTTTTCATACTTCTCACGATCGTTCTTCATCGTGCGTTCCAATGTCTTGAGGATATTCTTCTCAAGGTTGCGGCCGATGACCTTGAGCTCGCGGCTCTGCTGCAAAAGTTCACGCGAAATATTCAGCGAAAGATCCGGTGAATCTACAAGCCCCTTGACAAAGCGCAGGTAGTCCGGCAGCAGATCCTTGCATTTATCCATGATGAACACATGACGGGAATAAAGCTGCAGACCTGGTTCAAAATCAGTATGATAAAGATTGAACGGTGCATGCGCCGGAATATAGAGCAGCGATGTGTACTCAACCGTACCTTCAGCCTTCGTATGGAATACTTCCATCGGGTCTTCCCATTCGCGGAACTGGTTCTTAAAGAATTCGTTATATTCCTCTGGTTTGATCTCTGACTTGTTCTTCGTCCAGAGCGGCTGCATGGAATTCAACGTGCGAAGCTCAATACGCTTGATTTTGTCTGCGCCCTCGATTGGCTTGCCATCCTTATCCTTCGGCGTTTCCTCAATCTCGAAATTCATTTTGATTGGATAACGTACATAATCCGAATACTTCTTCACAAGGTTTTCGAGCTTATACACATCCGTATAGTTCTCTTCAGCAGCATCGCCATAGAAGTCCTTCGCCAGCGTAATCGTAATCGTCGTGCCGCGTACTTCCTTTTCACATTCCTCAATGCTGTAGGAGCCGTCTCCGGCAGACTCCCAGCGGATTGCCTGCTGATCGCCAGCCTTGCGCGTCACGATTGTGACCCTCTCTGCTACCATAAACGCTGAATAAAAGCCTACACCAAACTGGCCGATCATTTCCTTATCGGAAATCGCTTCATTGGATTCCTTTGCTTTTTTGAGCTGTTCCAGAAATGCCTTCGTACCGGATTTTGCAATCGTACCGATATTTTCAACGACCTCTTCGCGGTTCATGCCGATACCATTATCGGAAATCGTAAGCGTATGGCTTTCCTTGTCCGGTACAAGGAAGATCTCATAGTCTTCATTGCCCTCGAGCAAATCACGATTCGTAAGTGCCTCAAAATGCAGCTTATCGATTGCATCTGATGCGTTGGAAATCAATTCCCGCAGGAAAATTTCGTGATTCGTATAAATGGAATGGATCATGAGATCCAATAATTGTTTGGTCTCTGCCTGAAACTCATGCATTTCTTTTGCCATGAAAAACCAGTCCCCTTTTTCTTTTTGTTTTGTTAGCACTCGTTTCGCATGAGTGCTAACTCTGTTTTATATAATAACATCAAAAAGTCAATAAATCAAGTACTAAAAAAAGGAGCTGTATAATCACAGCCCCTCGGTCAATGCGTCGCTAAAGAGGAGTTATCCGTTTGGATAACTCCTCTGCACATTTATTTCTTCTTTTCCTGTTTTGCATTTTTCGGCTGATCGATTTCCTTGAACGTCGACATGCCCGCACGATATTCATCGATATTGGCCTGAGTAAGTTCCGGGTTATCGATCAGGTCGATCTCAAAATGGCCGCCCTTATCGCCGCGCAGGAAGGTCACGGCCATCTGCGTATCTGCCTTAGCCGTTTCATCCGGCTTGCCATCGCCATTCGTATCGATCTCTACTTCCTTCGCAGTCACCGCAAAAAGTCCTTTGTTCGCTGCATTGATGGTAATCACCGCCGCAGTCTCATAGCCATTATGCGTAGCAAGCTTTTCTGCAAGCTTCTTCGCATCTGCATCCGAAATCTTGTTCAGATTCGGTACATCCTTATCCGCAAAAGCATTTGGAATAATCAGCCATGCCTTCTGGATGTTGAACCCGTCATTCTTGAAGATGAGCACATCGCCCTTTTTGTTTTCATACAGCAGGCTGACCGGAATGACGCCCGACGGCTTTTCCGGACAATCAATCGTATAGCCATATTTCTCACTCGTGTAGACATAAGCCTCTGCTGATGCAGAAGACGGCGCAATTGCTGCCGCAGCAACAGCCGTGCAGACAAGCAATGCTGCCATCAGGCATTTCTTTAACTTCATCATAAAGCACCCTCCTGAACTTCGTTTTCTTGATAGTTTAGCATGCTATTCTGAGAATAGGATTAAATTGACTTACCGGCGGCCCTTCTTTGCCGGCTCGACATTGACTTTATAGCCCTTCATCGTATTGCGATGCATCACAGAAAGCACACGCTCTGCTACATCCTCAGGAACCTCAACAAAGGTGAAGCGGTCATAAATATTGATGACCCCGATGACATTGCCCGGTATATCTGCCTCATTGGCAAAAGAACGTACAATATCCTCCGGACGGATTTTCTGGCTGCGGCCGATATTCAGGAAAAGACGTACCATGCCCGGAGCACCGCCCGTATTCTCGAAACGCCCGTCTGCACTGTTGCTCTTTTCCTCAGTTTCTTTCTCCTTGAAACCCTCGACAGACAGTTTCAGGGCTGCTGCTGCCACATCAATGATGTCATAATCGCCTTCATCAGCAACGTCGGAAATAATCGTATGATAATCCGCATAATGATTGTTTTCCAATGTCTTCAGCAAACGTTCCTTGACCAGGTCGCGCTGACGTTCCAGAATATCCGAAGCCGTAGGCAGCTCACGGCGTACAATCTTCGTCTTCGCCAGACGCTCAATAAGGCGCAGCTGGCGATATTCCTTCGGCACGATAAAGGTCATGGCTACACCCTTACGTCCGGCACGGCCGGTACGGCCGATACGATGCACATAGGCCTCATGATCCTGCGGAATATCATAGTTGATGACATGCGTGATATCATCGATATCGATACCGCGCGCAGCAACATCCGTTGCAATCAGGATATCCAGACGCCCGTCACGGAACTTCTTCATGACGCGGTCACGCTGTGACTGACTCAGATCGCCATGCAGCCCTCCTGCGAGATAGCCGCGTGCCTGCAGGGAAGCTACGAGATCATCAACGCCCTTCTTTGTGCGGCAGAAAATGATAAGCTTGCCCGTTTCCTCGATATCCAGCACACGACAAAGACCTTCGAACTTCTCACGCGTCTCATAATAGACCTGATCGATAAGCGGCACCGTAAGATTTTCACGGCTGATCGTGACCTTCTTCGGCTCATGCATATAACGCATGGAAAGCTTGGCAATCGGTGCCGGCATCGTTGCAGAAAACAGCAATGTTTGACGATTTTCCGTCGGGATATTGGACAGAATGGACTCAATGTCGTCAATGAAGCCCATATCCAGCATCTCATCCGCCTCATCCAGGATCAGCGTATGCACTTCACCAAGCTTGATTGTATTGCGGCGAATATGATCCAGCAGTCTGCCCGGTGTACCAACAACGATCTGTACACCATTTTTCAGTGCACGGATCTGGCGCTCAATCGCCTGTCCGCCATAGACCGGCAAAGTACGCACATGCTTGTACTTACCGATCTTATTGAGCTCTTCTGCGGTCTGGATGGCCAGCTCACGGGTCGGTGTAAGGACAAGCGCCTGCAGCTTATGGTTCGCATCAATGATTTTCTCAATGGTCGGAATACCAAATGCTGCTGTCTTTCCTGTACCCGTCTGGGCCTGGCCGATCACATCATGCCCTTCCAGAACAAGCGGAATCGTCTGTGCCTGGATAGGTGATGGCTCCTCAAACCCCATGTCGTTGACAGCCAAAAGCAGCTTACGGCTGAGTTCAATAGCACCGAATGATTTTATCTCTTTTTTCAAAATGTAAATTTCCTCCTAATGTGTTTCCTTAACAAATATTCTTTTATCATTTTTAAAGCAGTCTGTACAGAGACCCGTCAGCTTTTCCGCGGTTATGCCTCTGTTTCCTCATCTACGCGCTCACCGACAATATCATAGGTGAAGCCCTGGACAATGCGTACCTTCACGATATCGCCCGGCTGACTATCCGTATCATTCTCGATATAGACCTGTCCATCAACCTCCGGTGCCTCACGGTAAGAACGTCCATAAGCAATATTCTGCTGCTCTTCGTCACGCCCTTCCACGAGTACCTCAAGTGTCTTACCTTCAAGTGCCTGATTCATTTCTTCCGAAATCTTGCATTGCAGGCTCATGAGGTCATGATAGCGCTCCTGCATGATATCCTCCGGCACCTGGTTCGGCATGTTGTATGCCGGCGTATCCTCTTCCCGTGAATAGGTGAAGACACCGACTTTATCGAACCGCTGTGCCGCAATGAAATCACGCAGTGTCTGATACTGCGCTGCTGTCTCCCCTGGGAAGCCGACAATGAAGGTCGAACGAATCGTAACGCCAGGAATACGCTCACGAATCTTTTTGAGCAAAGCTTCGATCTGTTCACGCGTATCCGGACGGTGCATATTTCTGAGCACAGAATTATGCGCATGCTGCAGCGGCAAATCCACATATTTGCAAATCTTATCCTCAGAAGCAATGACATCAATGAGCTCATCCGTAAAGAAGCTCGGATAGCAATACAGGCTGCGTACCCATTTGAGCCCGTCGATCTTCACAATTTCCTTTAAAAGCTTCGCCAGGCTTGGCGCTCCATAAAGATCATGTCCATAGTTCGTCGTATCCTGCGCAATGAGATTGATCTCCTTGACCCCGCGTGCCACAAGATGGCTGACCTCAGCGCAGATATCTTCGATTTTCCGGCTGCGATAACGGCCGCGCACCATCGGAATCGCACAAAATGCGCAGTTGTTGTTGCATCCCTCTGCAATTTTGACATAAGCCGAGTAGGATGGTGTCGTCGTAATACGCGGCGTCTTCTCATCATAGATGATTTCCTCATCCCCGGCGATGACGACACGATTGCCGCGCAGGGTTTCATTGACGGCCTCCATGATACGGTTCCACGCACCTGTACCGATAATGGCATCTGCCTCCGGGATATCATCCAGCAGTTCCTGCTTATAACGCTGGCCCAGGCAGCCTGCTATGATCAGGGAGCGGCACCTGCCGCTTTCCTTGTATTCGGCCATGTTGAGCACAGTCGTAATTGATTCTTCCTTTGCCGACTGGATAAAGCTGCACGTATTGACAATCAGAATATCCGCCTCTGCGGGATCCGGGGTAAGCCCGATTCCATTATCACGCAGAATCCCGAGCATGACCTCTGTATCGACAAGATTCTTGGCACAGCCAAGACTGATAAAACCTGCTTTCAACTTAAAAATCCTCCTATATACTGAAAATGATGAAAGAGGGTGCTGCAAAACAGCATCCTCTCTATGCCTTTACTTCAGACGTATGTTTTTCACCCAGCGATCCAACAGACTATGGCGCTGTTCCGCTGAGAACTCCTGCGGCTGGTTAAAGAGTATGATATTCTTCCCGGCAAAGGTCTTATAGGCCAGTGTCGCAGGATTTACTGGTACAAAGAAGAAGTTGTTCTTCTGCAATACAAGCTGTGCATCATCACTGATCAGCCATTCGGCGAACTCCTTCGCCGCAGTACTGTTTCTGCTGTTCTTCAGGATTCCCATACCGGTAAGCATATACGCTGTTCCATCCGCCGGATAAATGATCTGCAGCGGATAGCCATCGTTGATATACCGCAAAGTCTCGCTCTGCACAGCAATGGAAATATCTACCTCTCCCATGCCAGCCATGCGGACCGGCGTAGAAAGATACTTCGCATATTGCACGACCTTCGGATGAAACTGCCGCAGGATCTGATACGTCGCTGTATCACCGAACTGTGACATCATCGAAAAGAACAGATTCGATGCTGCATCCGATGCCAAAAAATCCGTAAGCCCGATGCGGACACCAGTAAAGCCAGCCAGAGCTGACCAGGTATTCGGTATCCTCGGAATAGAGCGCAGATAATCCCGGTTCACGCAAAACACCACCGGATCATACCAGACGCCAGTCCAATAGCCGTCCGCGTCCTTGAACTGCTCCGCAATCGAATCACTGCTCTCAGAGGTATAGGGAACAAAACAGCCGTCAGCAGCCGCCTTGCGCAGCGTTGCCTGATCTGCGAGAACCATATCTCCCTCTGCGCCGCCTTTTGTCTGCAGTTTCTGCAGCAGATCCTTCTCTGAAAGAGGCACAAAATCCACCCGGATCTTATTCGTTTTTTCATATTCCTCTGCCAAAAGCGCTGCATGCTCTGCTGGCAATGTCGTATAAACCGTAAGAGATTGTACTGTTTTCGTTTTCTCTGTACGATCTGACGAACCTGCCAGATAAGCCGATCCCGTCACTACAAGCAGGACAAGAATAAACGCCGTCAGCAAAAGCGATGTGTATCGCCTCATTGCGAATACCTCCAAAAAAGACGGTAATACGTCCGCTCACCAACATACTTATTCATATTATAATCAATCCGGACACATTTCACAACCTTTTTCCAAAAAAGAAAGATTTCCTTCCCTAATCTGCTTCTTCCGTCATCACTTCAATCAGGAAACTGACTGGCCGAAAGCCATCATTGCAGGAAATCATCGCAGAAGCAGGATTTTTCATCCAGCCATCATAAAGATTCGTGCCGCCATGGGCAAGCGCCATGACAAAAGCTGACATGCTTTCCCACGCACTGCCGCAAAGACCTTCCGGCTTCTGCCACCCCTGGGCGACAAACACCTGTCCCTGCTGCATCTCACAAGCATGTTCGATTGGGTTCTCATATTGTTCCATGAGATCTGTATAGCATGCTTTGCGCATCACAGTAATTTTACATTTTTTCAACCCTCTGCACCTTCCTTAAGCTTCATTTTACACAACCTTTCATCGATGCAAATCCCGCCCGGCAGCTGCCAGTTTCCCGCCTTCTAAGACCCTGTGCAGACACAAAAAAGCGCCTGCCTTGCGGCAGACGCGTAAAACACATCGGCTGCCCATAATGAGCCTTATTCTGCCGCGGCCTGAACAAAATTCTTCATATGCTCTATCGTCACATGTTCACCAGAGTAATTTTCTGTCATGATGACCAGGATCACATCTTTCCCATCCTGATAGATAATCCCCCCATCATCATACAATCCGGCCAACGCTCCTGTCTTATGTGCGATAGTCCGGCCAGGCAGAGCTGCTGGAAAGCAATCCGTATCAGTTTGACCAATGAGAAATTCCAGCATGACCAAATCAAGTTCATCATCCACACAAGCATGCTGATATATCCGACTGA
Organism: uncultured Selenomonadaceae bacterium; assembly: GCA_964611665.1. GTDB lineage: Bacteria > Bacillota > Negativicutes > Selenomonadales > Selenomonadaceae > CAZTAP01. The sequence goes on from CAZTAP010000052.1 coordinate 9,682, forward strand.
AAATCCCCCCCAGATCCTGCACTGACGAATAATTTTCCAATCCGGCATTGATCGCCTGCATATCCATCATTTTTCTCTGCAAAATCGTATCCTGATAACCATGTGCCTTTATATAGCTGTTGATTGCCTCCATACCGATTCGGTCAATGACCATATTCGTCGCAGTATTATCACTTTCTGTAATCATCAGCCGCAGGACTTCCCGGAGAGGCAGCTGCGCACCATCGCCATATCCTGCCAGTATCCCGGCTCCTCCAACCATGTCCGCCTCATGCAGCGTCATAACCTCATCCAGGTTCACCTCTCCCAGGGATACCTTATCCATAACGGCTGCCAAAATGAACACTTTGATCATACTGGCCGATCGCATGGCATGTGAATTATACAGATAGCATTCCGCTGACTGCTGAGGGTACGCCAAATACACGGCATACTCTGTACCATCATCCAGATATTCATTAATATAGCCTTCCACATGACGAAAAACAGGATTGTCTGCCTTGTCCGGCGCAGCCATACATATAGACGTCTCCATCGTGCTTTCCTGCCCTGGGTCATCCCCGGCAGCTTTCCATAGGGCTGTTCCTGAGAAAAGCACCATCGCCAAAAATACAGGGAGCAGAATTTTTTTCTTCATAATCAATCAACCGGCAGCCTCAACACATTTACCAATTATTTGACACAAAGCGGTAAATGTTGGCAGCAACCGGAGATTCACCTCCAAACACATAAGCTTCGTATCCTTCCGAATTACGGTAATAGGGGCTTCCATTTCTCTGAAAGAATCTGTAATAAATGTACGTATCACCATAAAATACGGTACACTTGAATCTAAGCGGTGCATAATCAAAAATACTGACCGTTTCACTTAGCAAATATGCATCTGACCCATCACTATAGGTTCCCATGTAATAGGATTCAGCCGAAGCTGACGCCAGTGGTACAACCGCCATGAGCGATACCGCCAGAGCAAAAACAAGGAACACTCTTTTCACCATATCAATACCCCCTCTTCAAAAACAAATCGTTGTCTCGGCAGGAAAACAGCAGCCTGATGTAGAATCTGGTATACCGACAAATTGAGCTTCACTTTTATACCGAAAGGATTTTTTATGAAAAAACTATTTATCCTGATCTTCCTCTTATCAACGCTTTGTTTATGCCCTTTGGTTTCAGCAGAAATACAGATCGTAGATATGCCCGTTGAATGGAATGAACAGCGCGAAGCATTAACCAGAGAGTACAGCCTGAAGCATTATGGAATGGATATCATAAAAATAGTTCCTCAGGCCGTGGTAGTCCATTGGACTGCATCGAATACATGGGAATCAGCCTACCATTATTTTCTTTCTCCCGCAAGATCGGATGGAACACTGAATGTAGCATCGCAATTCCTCGTGGACAGAGATGGCACGATTTACAGATTAATGGATGAAACCGCATTAGCCCGACATGCCATTGGCTATAACTGGTGCGCCATTGGTATAGAAAATGTTGGCGGTACAGATGGCGCAGAAGACCTTACACAGGAACAACTGACCTCCAATATTGAGCTGATTCGATATCTGCACAACAAGTATCCCAGCATCCACTATGTATTCGGACACTATCAGCAGACAGCTGCCAGAGAAAGTGGTCTCTATATCGAGCTCGTCGAGGGCTATCATTCGGTAAAATCAGATCCAGGCCCGTCTTTTATGATGGGTCTGCACAGCAGTCTGGCAAAGGACGGTCTGACGTTCTTTCCTGAATAACAGGTATCCAGATGCCTGGTTGTGTTATGAATCTTCTGAAATTACACGATTCACCCACCGTTTATTCCATGATGCCTTTTCCTAATATTGATTTCTACACAGGATTGTGATTTCCTGCCGCACCATAGCTTTTTCACAAATGATTTCCACATCTAAAATGCTGACCGATGAATATTCAGGCTAAAAATCGTTCGATAAATAAAAACTGCAGGCTCCTTTTTCTGGAACCTGCAGTTCTTTTTACTCATTCGAAAGATCTTCACCATTCGTTGCAATGACTTTTTTATACCAGTTAAACGACTTTTTCTTTTCGCGTTTCAGCGTTCCTTTTCCTTCATTGTCCTTATCGACATAGATGAAGCCATAGCGTTTCTCCATCTCACCGGTACCTGCGGATACAAGATCAATCGGGCCCCATGGGCAATAGCCCCAGAGATCCACGCCGTCTTCATCGATAGCCTTTTTCATCTCAGCGATATGCGCCGCAAAATACGCAATGCGTGCATCATCCTTGATCTGACCATCGGCCGCCTTTTCCTCATGCAGACCAATGCCATTCTCTACGATCATCAGCGGAAGTTCATAGCGCTCAGCCAGCAGGTTGAGCGTATAGCGGAGCCCGATCGGATCGATTGGCCAGCCCCAGTCTGACTTCTTGATATATGGATTGTCGACCCCGACAGAGAAGCCGCCCTGTGTCGGATGCATTTTGGCCGGGTCAGCCGATACCACACTGCTCATGTAGTAGCTGAAGGCAAAATAGTCAACCTTGCCTTGTTCAAGAAGCTCAAGGTCACCCTCCTCCATTTCAACCTGATAGCCTTTATTTTCCCAATCCTTGATTGCATAGGACGGATAATGGCCGCGGCACTGCACATCGCCAAAGAAAAAGCGCTTGTGCATTTCCTTTTGCTGCATGATCTGATCTGCCGGACTGCAATCCGATGGATAAACCGGTGTAATTGCCAGCATACAGCCGATCTTGAACTCCGGATTGATTTTATGCCCCTCAACGACTGCCTTTGCCGAAGCCAGGAACTGATGATGCGCTACCTGATAGAGAACCGCCATCTTATCCTCATCTTCGCGGTAAAGTACGCCAGAATTCGTAAATGCAGTAAACGGCACATTGACCTCACTCTGGTTGTTGATTTCATTGAACGTCATCCAGTATTTTACCTTGTCTTTATACCTTTTGAACACCGTGACGGCAAAACGGGTAAAGAACTCGACGAGTTTGCGGCTGCGCCAGCCGCCATACGCCGTAACCAGATGATACGGCAGCTCAAAATGAGAAAGTGTAATGACCGGCTCCATGCCATATTTGTGCATTTCATCGAACAAATCATCATAGAACTGCAAACCTGCCTCATTTGGCTCCATTTCATCGCCATTCGGAAAGATACGCGTCCAGGCAATACTCGTACGGAAACATTTGAATCCCATTTCTGCCAGAAGTGCAATATCTTCTTTATAGTGATGATAAAAATCAATACCCTCATGATTCGGGTAGTTTTTGCCTGGTATTACTCCTTCTGTTATTTCACGCGCTACACCATGACGGCCTGCTGTCATAACGTCGGCGACGCTCACACCCTTGCCGCCTTCCTGCCAGCCGCCTTCCAGCTGATGCGCAGCTACTGCTCCGCCCCATAGAAAACCTTTTGGAAAACCCATTGTTCAACCCCCAAGACCATTAATTTATTTATCCAGTGTCTTAAATTTTTTGTATACATCGATGAATTCAAGTGCAATCGTTTTGAATGCCTCTGCACTCATAAGCTGATCCTCTGCATGAAGGATCAGCAGGTTGATGCTGCTTCCCTCGCCGCCCGCTTCATCCTGCAGAAGCTTTGCATGTGCATGATGTCCTTCTACGAAAGCCTCATCACCTTCTCCAATAAGCTGCTCTGCTCCGGCAAAATCATCCTGCTTGGCTTTCTGTATCGCCTCAATATAGCAGCTGCGCGCAGTTCCTACCGCAGAAATAATCTGAAATGCTATAAGCTCTAATCCTTCCATCAAAACACCCTTTCTCAGTCCCCAAGCTTCTTCTTGGCAAACTCCACGACGCCTTTGCCATCCATGCGTCCATACATCCGCATATCGATTGCATCCACGGGAATGCCCGGGCACTGTTCCTCAATTTTACCCTTAGAAAAGCGAACCTGTGGTCCAAGCAGGATTAAATCTGCATCAGAAGCCTTATCCTTTGCCTCTGATGTCGGATATGCAGCGATTTCGCATTCATAGCTCATAGCAGCTGCAGCTTCCTGCATTTTTTTTACCAGCATACTTGTTGACATGCCTGCAGCACATAACAAAATAATCTTTCTCATAATGACCACTCCTAAAATATAATTTGAAGTTCTTACACTCTATAAAGCATAAGCAGAGAGGATATCCATCCTCTCGCTCTTCATGCAGTTTTAAACCTTTGCCGGCTCACCATTTTCACTGTCATCGCTGTTTTGTTCCTGCTCCTCTTTGCAGAACGCATTATCCTGTGCCTTGACGAACGGGAAGTATACAGCAGTCGCCATCGCAATAATCACGACCTGCACAACTCCGCCCTGCCAGCCATTCAGCAGAAGACCCGCAATGATTGGCGGCGTTGTCCACGGTACCTGTACTGCACTGAACGGTGACATAAAACCTACAGCAATTGCCGCATACGTCATAATCATTGCAAGAACCGGAACGAGAATAAACGGAACGATAAGATATGGATTGAAAACAATCGGCAGACCGAAAATGACTGGCTCATTGATATTGAAGATACCCGGTACGGTAGCAAGTTTCGTAATGGATTTCATCTGCTGGGATTTCGCAGAAAGCCAGCTTGCGATAAGAAGTCCGAACGTAAGGCCGCAGCCGCCGGACTTGATGAATACATCATTGACCTGGCAGGTAATGATCTTTGCATCTGCATTGCCCATAAGGGTCGCACCAGCATTCAGCAAAGCCTGATTATCCAGGGAATTTGCAATGAGCAGCGGATTCACCACGCCGCCAATGACATTCGGGCCATGGATACCAGCCCAAAACAGCAGGCTCTGCAGACCGGCAATGACAATACCGCCAACAAGCGTATCCGAAAGCCCCTGCAGCGGTGTCTGGATAACTTTGAAAATAAGCTCTGGAAATGTTGTTGCACCGACGAAATGACAAAGGCCATAGATCACAGCTCCACCTGTAAAGAGGATCATGCCCGGCGTAAGTGCTTCAAAGGCTCTGGCTACACCACCCGGCACAGCATCCGGCATCTTGATGCCGATATGATTCTTTTCACAATAACAGAACACATAAGCCACAATAAAACTTACCAGGATTGCAGTAATGACACCATTACTGCCTGCCCAGGCTTTCGGAATGACATCTGCTGCAACCTCTCCGCTCTTTGTAGTGATGCTCGGCGGCAGGATGATCAGGAATGTCGACAAGGCCAGGATAGACGCCATGATGGCATCACAGCCCTCTGCTTCACAAAATTTATACGTTACAGCCAGAACTACAATGATTGCTAATACACTGAAGGTTCCGCCTGCTACAGCATTCAGAGGATCTGTCCAATGTGCGCCAAACAGCGAAGCCATGAATTCCGGATACCCCGGAATTGGCAGATTGGCAATGAGCAGGAACACGGATCCGCAAATAGTAAACGGTGTTGTCATAATGAATCCATCACGCAGCGCTGCCACAGCCTTGATTTCTGCGAAGCGTCCCATAAATTCAATGAACTTATCAAACATTTCTTGTTTCGTCATCGTAAAGCTCCTTTTTCCCTTTAGTTCTTTTTTCTTTACAGCGCGCCTGTAATTCGAAATGACCCTTAAGTTATTTTTACTATAGCATAGCGTTTCAAGCGTTTCAATAGATTCTGAATCTTCCGGAATGACGTTTCAAAAATACCATCGAGTAGGAGGAATTTCTGAATAGAAATTCCGACCTCTCACACCACCGTGCG
>CAZTAP010000053.1:0-14745 GCA_964611665.1 uncultured Selenomonadaceae bacterium
TCTCCGACCGTCCACTTTACGTTCGTATCCGGACGGATCACACCAGCAGCTGGTGCAGCTGTCTTGTTCTGCAGCGAGTTGAGCGCTTCCAGTGCAGATTTTGGCTGTCCCTGTCCAAAGCGCGTGACACCGCTGCCCATCTGCTGCATGGAGGGACGGAACTGTGCCCCGTAGCCGCGCTGTTGTACTACGGTGGAATTGGCAAAGCCATAGGCATTTTGCCGCACAATCAGCCGCTCCATATATTCTTCCGGGATTTCATCCAGAAAGCGGGAAGGTGGATTGCAGCTGCTGCGTCCGTAAAGCATACGGGAACGCGCATAGGTCATATAAAGCTTGCGCTGCGCACGGGTAATCCCGACATAACAGGTCCGGCGCTCTTCTTCGAGCTCATCCGGATTCATCAGTGTTCTTGCATGTGGGAAAATCCCCTCTTCCATGCCTGCGAGAAAGACAATCGGGAATTCCAGTCCCTTGGCAGAATGCAGAGTCATGAGCGTTACACGGTCATCCTCAAGCTCAGCATGGTCAATATCTGAAACCAGCGAAATCTGGCTCAGGAAGTTTTCAAGATTCGGCACTTCCTCACTCTTGGCAAAATCCTTGGCCACACCCACAAACTCCTTGAGATTCTCCACACGCGTCTCGTTCTCGGGCTTTTTTTCACGCTCCAGTTCATCCAGATAGCCTGATTCGCGCATGACACGGTCGATCAGATCTGCCATGGACATATTTTCCTGATAACTGATGAAATTGAAAATAAACGTCGAAAAAAGCTCGAGCGGCCGCTTTACACGCGCAGTGATGCCCGGCACTTCCGCAAGCATATCCGGACTGGAAATCACATCGAACAGGCTCAGCTCATTCTCTGCTGCATAAGCATTCAGCTTTGCCATGGTACTGTCGCCCAGACCGCGCTTCGGCACATTGATGATGCGCATGAGACTCACGGTATCCATTGGATTGAAGATCACGCGCAGATACGCGATGATATCCTTGATTTCCTTACGGTCATAGAACTTCAGGCCGCCGACCATCGTGTAAGGGATGCCGGCACGCATGAAGCCTTCCTCCAATACGCGTGACTGCGCATTTGTGCGATAGAGGATTGCAATGTCACCATAGGAAGCGTTGAAGATTGTCTTCTGCTTCATGATGCTTGTTGCGATGAAATTCGCCTCATCCCGCTCATCATTTGCCATATAGGATGTAATCTTCTCTCCGGTAGCGTTCTCCGTCCAAAGCTCCTTCGGCTTGCGGTTCTGGTTGTTTTCGATCACCGCATTGGCCGCAGCAAGAATATTCTTGGTCGACCGATAATTTTGTTCAAGCTTGATGGTCACAGCCTCCGGATAATCCTTTTCAAAATCCATGATATTGCGGATATCTGCACCGCGCCAGCCATAAATCGACTGGTCAGCATCACCGACGACACAAAGATTGCGGTACTTGGCCGCCAGAAGCTTGGTGAGCTGGTATTGAGCACCATTGGTATCCTGATATTCATCAACAAGGATATAGCGGAAACGCCCCTGATATTTTGTCCGGATATCTTCATGCTCTTCCAGCAGAATGACCGACACCATCAAAAGGTCATCAAAATCCAATGCATTGTTCGTACGAAGTTTTTGCGCATAGAGTTTATAAACATCAGCAACCTTCTGCTCAAAGAAAGAATCTGCATCACGCGCAAAAGCACGCGGACCAAGCAGCATATTCTTCGCGTTGGAGATAGCCGACTGCACACTGTTCGGCGTGTATTGCTTTTCATCGAGATTCAGTTCCTTCAGACAGTTCTTGATGACCGTCTGAGAATCGCTTGAATCATATATGACAAAATTTTTCTTGTAAATTTCCGTCGCTTCGATTTCCCGGCGCAGGAAGCGTGCACAAAAAGAATGGAACGTACTCAGCCATACATCCTTTGCCTGCCCGCCAATCATGCGATCGACACGCTCACGCATCTCCGTTGCTGCTTTGTTTGTAAAAGTAATGGCCAGAATACTGTACGGCGGCACATCGTGTGCAAGGAGATTTGCGATTTTACAGGTAAGCACTTTGGTCTTGCCTGAGCCAGCACCAGCCATAATCAATAAAGGTCCATCCATATGTTCAACCGCCGCTTTTTGCGCCGGATTCAATCCACTAAAAATATCCAACTTCGTCCTCCAAAAAATTTATTTTAAGTTTTAAGTTCTATCCGCAAGAAAAGGCTGCTGCATTGAAATCTGCAACAGCCTCAGGATTATTCCATCCCGATCAATTCTTTATGCGCTTGACCGCCTCAGAAAGCGGCGGTATGATTTGCTTTTTCCGCGACATGACCCCCGGCAGATAAATGGAATTTCCGCTTGCATCCTTATGGAACGCTTCACCGATCAAAGTGCGCGGCGAACCGGCATACAAGAGGTACGTCCCTTCCTCGATGATATCCGTAACCATGACAAGGCTCATATCAAAGCCTTCCTTCTGGCAAATCGTATTCATGCTGTCAATAAGCTCAGGCTCCAGTGCAAGGACCTCAGCCGTATCCATCACCGAAATCTGGCTTACAATGATACGGTATTCCCCGATCTGGAATTCCTTTAAATCATTTTTCGCAATCTCAGCCGGTGTCATATCCCCGATTCCAGAACCAGCTTTCAGCATTGCCATACCATACTCTGTGACATCAACGCCTGCGATTTCTGCCAGGCGTTCTGCTGTCTTCTTATCATAGACCGTGCAGGTCGGTGATTTAAACAAGACAGTATCCGAAAGAATAGCCGAAAGAAGCAGTCCCGCAATCGAAGGAGGAATCTCCACATCGCGATGCCAATGCATATTGGCAACAATCGTAGCCGTACAGCCCACAGGCTCCTGATGCGTGAAAATCGGTTCACTCGTCTGAATGCCGCCAAGACGATGATGATCGATGATTTCCAGGATTTTTGCTTCCTCGATGCCTTCTACTGCTTGCCCACGCTCATTATGATCGACAAGAATCACCCGCTCACGTTCCGGCACCATGAGCTGATCGCGGCTCACCAGTCCGATAAGCTTGTCATTTTCCACCACTGGATAGTTACGGAAATTTGTTTCATCCATAGTCCCTTTGATATCACTCAAAAGATCCAGCGGTTTGAAGCAGACAAGATTCTTCTGCATGATACGTTTCACCGGAACGCACTGATTGATGAGACGCGCACAGGTATACGTATCGTAAGGTGAGTTGATCACCAGCAGATGCCGCTGTTCAGCCTCTTCGATAACATCAGCAGACACGCGCCCGTTACCCGTCACGATCAGACAGGCAATGCCCTGGTTCAGGCAATCCATGAGTGTTTCATCATGACGGTCACCAATCAGAACAACATCATTTTCCCGAATGATATCGCGGATCATATGCAGGCTCCCGGCAGCAATGCGCACATTGCCCCGGACTTTGGCACCTTCCTCGCCGCTCACGATAACTTCACCATCGATGACGTTGATGATATCGCGGAAAGATACCCCGGCCTCTGCGAGATTCTGCATGCTGAGCTCTTTGAAATACCGCTGTGCAAGATCACTGACGGTTACGATTCCGACAAGCTTTTCATCCTTATCGACGACCGGTACGGACTTCAGTTCATTTTCGCGCATAACCTCACCAAGATGACGAAGGCTGTCGGTTTCCTTTACCACGGTCTTGCAGCCAAGCGTGATATCCTTGACCCTTGGATATAAATCCGTAAGCAGGAGCGGCTTATCTACCTGAAAATGCTCCAGCGCATACTTCGTTTCCTCGTTGACCTTGCCCGCACGGGCAGGTACAACATTTTCTCCAAGTGCCTGCTTCAAATGCGCATATCCGATGGCAGAACAAATCGAGTCCGTATCCGGATTACGATGGCCGATGGTATAAACAGGTTTTGTGTTTTTCATGAAAAACAATTCCCTCCAATATTTCAAAATGTGTTTGTCCTTTATTATACCATAGGCAGGCAAATAGCAAAACAAGCAGCTGCAGAAAAATGACCACACCGAAGTTTAATCACGATTTAATCTGTATTTCAGCGGATTCTAATAAGGACAGGCTATAATGAAGACAATAAAAAAAGAAAGCGTGTGGTCATCATGAAAAATAAAAGCATCAAGAATCTGAAACCCGTACAGCATCCTGAAACAAAAAGAGAATTGAAACCTCTGGCCTTTGCGGAGCCGTCCGCACAGACCATACAGGATTTTCGCCTGATTGTCTGAGAGAGCTGCTTCCAGCTCTCTTTTTGTGGTCAGCCAGCATAAAATGCGCTATACTGTACTATATCACTAGGATACGAGGTGTCACATTTTATGAAAATCAACCTGCCACAACTTTATTTCAGCAAACTCATGCGTGCTATCGTCGAATTCGAACTCATCGAAGACGGTGACCATATTCTGATTGGCTTATCCGGCGGCAAGGACAGTATTTTCCTTACCTATGCAATGGCTGTCATGCGTGAGCGGCTGAAGAAGAATTTCACACTGAGCGCACTCACCATTAACCCGATGTTCGATGCAGCCTTTGATACAGAACGCATCCGAAGCTTCTGCAGCGGACTGGATATTCCCTATACCGTTCAAAATGTCGATATTGCCGGCACCATCGAAAAACAAGGCGGCAAAGACCCATGCTTCACTTGTGCTTTCTTTCGGCGGGGCGCAATGAATCGCTTTGCAGTTGAGCATAGCTGCAACAAAATTGCTTATGCTCATCATAACGACGATGCTGTCGAAACCTTTTTGATGAGTCTGCTCTATTCCGGACAGCTGCACACCTTTACACCAAAAACCTACCTGGATCGTACAAATCTTACCGTCATCCGGCCGCTCGTTTATTTCCGCGAACAGGAAATGCGCGATGCAGTAAAATGTCATGGCTTTGCTCCTGTGAAATCGCCCTGTCCGATGGATGGCCATACCATACGGCAGACCGTCAAGGAACTGATTGCCAGGCTCGGCAAAGATGACAACCAGCTTTACAGCCATCTGGCCGCCGGTATGCGGCAAAGCTCTCTGGGTGAGCTCTGGCCAGCAGAAAAAACACGGGATGAAATGCGGGAAACCTACTTTTCATACATGTACGGCAAAAAGAAATAAACAAAAGCAGGTCCGCTGCATCATCAAACAGGATGCAGCAGACCTGCTTTTTTGTCATCATTTTTCGTCTTCTGGCACATTACCGGTAAGTATCTGCTTATCATAATCCAAATCATTGAAAATCCTCGGCCTTGAAGCATCAAAAGAGGCATTCACAATGCTCTTGGCCGGATCGAAATCAGCCGTATGGATGTCAGAAAGATCAAGAACCGTATGGATCATATCATCCGTCATATAAGGACGGTTCACCGCTGACTGTATCTCAGCCCACTTCTCTGGATATTTTGCCTTGAATTTATCCGATGCCCACATGATGACCGGAATCTCAATCATATGACGGTTTGGATTCTCCTCAATATGTCCGGCAAAACCACCATCATCATAAACAGCTTCACCATGATCCGGTACATAAATAACCAGTGTTTCCGAATCACGGAATTTATCGATGATGCTGCTCACAATATAGTCATTATAGTAAATCGCATCATCATACTGTGCGACAACCTCTTTCTTCTGCTCCGGTACATTCAGATGAATATCATCCTTAGTGAATTTATAGAAGCTGTACGGAAAACGGTTATAATAAAGCCCATGGCCTCCCATCAGATGAACCACATAGAAATTCTTGTCCTGCGAACGGTTTGCGACTGCCTCATCGATCAGAGGAAAAAGCTCTTCATCCAAAATACCCGTGTCCTCCTTGGAGTCGCGGATCCTGGTGAAGCGATGCACCGAGCTGTGATCCGCATAGATCTGTGCTACATTCCCCCATATTCCGGAACTCTCCTGATTGGAAAGCCAATGGGTCTTATACCCGGCAGTATTCATGATATCGATAAGATTATTATATTCATACCATGGCTTCGCAGACTCATGGTCACAGAAGGTAAACAGCTCACTCAGCACAGCAATCGTGGTCGAGTGCGGGCTCACGACATTACGAAAAACACTGATCTCGCCTTTCTCATTCAGCTGATCAAGATTCGGTGTAGTAGGAAGTTCATAGCCGTAAAGGTGCATATGATTGCGATTTGTAGATTCACCCAGAATAAAAACAATATTTTTGATCTGGCTGTCATTCTTTGTAAGCTCGACTTCCTGGGAAACCTGCGAGCTCAGTTCGCGATAAGCCTGCATATTGTCTACCGCAGTCTGTGTTGAAGCATACGCGCGTTGAATTGGCAGCAGATTATCATAAAAAAAGCCCGTATACACCGTAAGCATACGAATAGTGTAGCCAACACTGAACAGACAAAGCAGCGCGAAAACACGGCGGCGCTTGCCCGGACAGATGGATACATGCGAAAGCAGGCCTGAACGTCTCAGAAAATACAGTGCCGCCAGCAGTGAAGCAATGGCAAGCACCTCAGGCAGGCCGACATACATCTTCAAAAACTCCAGCGCTTCCTTCTGATTTGTTTCCAACAGCGAATTGATGATACCTACGCCCAGCAGAGCTTTATAGTTATACATCACAAAACTTTCCACAAAGAAAGGAATAAAGCAAAGCAGGACCAGGCAGCCTTCTGCCAGACGGATCAGCCAGCGCTTCCGCAGCAGCTGCAGTAAAGCAGCAATGAGCACGACTGCCAAAAACAAAGTAAAGCCATAGCCAATCATGACCTCAACCTTATTGGCATTCAAAAGCGACCAGGCCATCGTGAAATAATTCATAAAAAACAGTCCAAGAATAAACCGCTGTTCTTTCTGGAACAATGATTGCAAAACAGTCAAAGCACCGGAAACCTTTCCCTTGATCTTATGCATAACTACGTCTTCCCCCAATTTCATACACGATAAAGCTCTGGATTCAATTGTAGACGAAGAAGGACAAATTTTCAATAGAAATCTGTCCTTCTTGATGGATTAAATCTTCATAACTGCCCGATCATCTTATGTGTCTGCGGTATCACGCGGACATTCCTGAGATGCTGGAGCGCTTCTGCCTGACAAGCCAGGATTTTCTCCGGCGCAGCAGCTGCGCAGCCATGATAAGGCGTCACCGGCTGGATGATGAACAGGATTTCCGGATCAGCAGCCTCAACCAGACCAACTGCACGCTGGAACTCCATTTCGGTCGTATCATTTGTCACAACGAGTTTCACATAAAGATCCTTTTGTCTGGCAAGCTCCAAAAAGGAACGATGCTCCTGCCAAAGTTCTCTGCCGGTGGTACCTGGCAATTTGATGTCCATGCTGATAAACGTGACCTGTTCCATAATCTTTTTCAATTCTTCCGGCAAGGTACCATTTGTCTCCAAAAAAACTGGTGCATGCAGCTTTGGTGCAATTTCCCGAATAAAATCAGCATGCAGCAAAGGTTCTCCACCAGTAAAGCTTACTGCCTGATGTGGGAATGCATCCAGTAAATGATTGATCCGTGCGGCGATATTTTCCAAGGTCAAAGGATTTTCCAGCTGGTCAAAAGTACGCGAACCCGCAGCAGTTTCCACCTGACAATATTCATGTGTGCCAGGTTCATTTTCCGTATCGCAATACTGGCAATGCAGATTGCAGCCCTCGAAACGCACGAATACCTGACGGCAGCCTACATATTTTCCCTCTCCCTGAATGGAAGAAAAGATTTCAATCAAATTCTTTTCCATGGATTACGCTTCCTTACTGTAGATTACTGAAGATTTGGGCGATTCCCATACGCGCACTGCTTTCAGGCTTGCCCTGCCTGAAAATACTTCATGCTGCTCAAGTGCCTCATAAAGATATTTTGCAATATTCTCTGCGGTAGGATTCAGGCTTTGAAATGCTGGAAGCTCATTCAGATACTGATGGTCCATCCTGTCCAGGATTTCCATCGCTGCTTGCTTGACCTTCTTGAAATCAACCAGCATGCCAAGCTCATCAAGTTCATTTCCAACAGCACTGATTTCAACCGTCCAGCTATGTCCATGCAAACGGTCACATTTTCCCGGATAACCTGCAATGCGATGTGCAGCTTCAAATTCAGCATTTACTTTTATTTCAAACACAATATCCTCTCCTCATTCCATAAAAAAAGATGAGCCCTTGTTGCACTCATCTTTTTCCTTCATTTCGTAATGTTACGCCCTACTACGGTATTTTTCACATTTCCCATGATATCATCATAGCTCATGGCACGCGTATGCTGCGTGTGGCTCCATTCATGTTCATTGCGGTGAATGAATCCAAGGAAAATAATCGGTATCCAGGAATAAATAAATACCGGATAAAGCAGCATATAAAGCCAGGCCTTCCATTTAACCTGGATCTTCAGCAAAATAATCATCGGCAGCAGATACTGACCAAGCATGATCGCAGTCATAAGCTGTGATGGCATGAAATTATAGATATTCGTATAAAACGGTGGGAACATCAATTGCAGATAACTTACCACGATAAAGAAGGTGGAAATCATCAGAAAATGCGGCTGCAAAAGATAAAGACAGCCATCCAGTATCCGAATATCACGGCGTTTGATGCCTTCCCTGATCATTTTCGGAATAAACCGATGTGCTACATCAAACTGCCCCTGAGCCCAGCGTTTGCGCTGATTCCAGGATTGTTTGAACGTCAGCGGCTTCTCATCATAAACGATTGCATCATGCGCCCAGGTCGTTTTGATGCCTTCAGCCAGAGATTTCATGGTGAATTCCATATCCTCTGTGAGGCAGGTTGCACGCCAGCCATGATGTCTGAGTACCTCTGTCGTAATGCACATGCCTGTGCCGCCAAGTACAGCAGACAGTCCAATATTCGTTTTTGCAAGATGCGAAATATGATCGATGACCCAGAACGCAATGGCAAACGTACCAGCTACCCAGGTATCATACGGATTCTTCGCATCCAAATAGCCCTGGATGATCTTGTCGCCCTTACAGAGGCGATTATTCATCTCAATCAGGAAGCGTGGATGGACAAGATTATCTGCATCAAAAATGACAACTGCATCATATTGCCGTTCCATCTTGAACAGGCGCTCAAACATCCATTCCAGTGCAAATCCCTTGCTCTTCTTGGTCGGATGTGTGCGCTCGCAGACAATAGCACCTCCGGCTTTTGCAATCCCTGCCGTGTTATCGGAACAGTTATCGGCAATGACAAAAATATCAAAAAGCTTCTTCGGATAATCCAATCCCTGAAGATTCTGTACGAGCTGGCCGATGACCGCACTCTCATTATGCGCAGCAACAATGACCGCAAAGGTTTTCTTCGGTGTCAGAATCTTATTCTCTTTTCTGCGCCACATGCCGCAAAAACCAATGACAAAATAGTAAAGCGTAAACAAAAATATAATGATCTGCAATGGAACCATTATAAAATCAAAAGCATAGTTCATAAACGTCTTTCTCCTTTAAAACCATATTGCATCACTGCAGCCATGGCTTACATTATCCATTATTTCTTGCCATAAGCGATAAGCAGGAATTGAAAATGCCAAACACTGCATACGTACCAAAAACAGCAAACAATAAGGCATTCAAAAGAGCCTCCCTGCCAGCAAAAAGGATACCGACGAAAAGGACAAGTGCAACAAGCTTCGATAAAAGATAAATCTTCTCACCTTTGCCTTTAAAGTCCGGATAGTGAACTTTGCTCACCATAAGAAAACCGACCACCAGCATAGTCAGCGGATAAGCTGCGCCAAGCACGTGCGGATCAAACCCTATGGATAAGAACAGGAGCGTCGATGTCGAGACAAGACAGCCGCCTGCCGGAATCGCCAATCCCATGAAATACCCATGGATGACACTCGCATTGACATTGAACCGTGCCAATCGCCATGCACCGCAAAGTGCAAAACAAATCGCCACAAACCAGCCAAAGTAAGAAAAATCTTTCAGACAAAAAGAATAAGCAAGCATTCCCGGTGCTGCACCAAAAGAAACAAGGTCACATAAGGAATCCATCTCCTTGCCCATCTCACTGCTCACACCAAAAAAACGGGCAGCACGTCCATCCATTCCATCTGCTGCCAATGCCAACAAGATAAAAACCGCACCCATCTGCAGATTTCCATTAAACGTAGAAATCATTGAACACATACCAAATACAAGATTCGAGGATGTCAGTATATTCGGGATTAAACTTCTGTACATTCGTCTTTGATCCTCCCAATAATCGTTTCTCCACCAACCACTTTGTCTCCTTTTTTCACCGTTATCTCGACATTGCGCGGCATAACGATTTCCGTACATGAGCCAAAGCGAATCAGGCCGTAGAGCTCTCCTTTTTCCAGCACATCGTCCAAAGTCACCCAGGATACGATACGCCGGGCTAAAATGCCAGCAATCTGTGTCACGGTAACGCGCAGACGATCATTTTCAATACCAATCATATGACGTTCGTTTTCAAAGCCCACCGTATCCTTATACGCTGGCTTAAATCTGCCACAGACATATTTCTGGCATTTGATTTCACCTTCAATCGGACTGCGATTGACATGAACATTGAACACAGACAGGAAAATCACTACCTTGTTGCAAGGTTCCTTGACAAAATCATCGCCATCAAGCGGAACGACTTCCTGTACAGTTCCATCTGCCGGAGATACAACAGCAGATGCATCTGTCGGAATTTGACGTTCAGGATTCCGGAAAAAATAAGCAAAATAACAAGCCAGTACTCCTGGAACCACAGCCCAATACGGATGAAGCGCTGCACCAAGGATTACGGCTAAAATCACTGCGGCAAAGATGAAAACGTATCCCTCTCTGACAATAGGAGCCTTTATCATAAGATCCACCTCCCAAAAACAACATCTTTATAAGCGATTGTTTTCATTTATAAATGCCCTTCCTTTACTTCTCCAATAATTATAGTCTACTCAAAATACTTTGTCCACTATTTTTTATAAGCACATACCTTCAAAACGAACTTAGGCAGCGCAATAAGTCTCCCTGCGCGCTTCGGCTGCAGCATACCACGAAACAGCCATTCCAGCTTCGCCTTCTGCATCCAGAGCGGCGCACGTTTCATGACACCTGCCATTACATCAAAAGTTCCGCCGACACCAATGGAAACCGGAACCTGCAATTCTTCCATATGTGCCTTGAGCCATTTTTCCTGTTTAGGAACACCAAGTGCTGCAAGAAGCAAATCAGGCTTGGCGTCTTTGATCTGTGCTACAATGGCCGGCTCATCCTTGGCAGTGAAAAAACCGTTCCGTACCCCTGCAATCTGAATCCCTGGATACAGACGCTCCGCCTTGGCTTTGGCCTTTTCCGCGACACCGGGAGCTGAGCCAAAGAAAAAAATCCGTTTTCCCGTTTGCGGCGCACGGCGCATAAGCTCCTGTGCAAGATCATAGCCTGCAACCCTTTCCGGCATTGGATGTCCCAAATGACGTGCAGCCCATACCGTCCCGGCCCCATCCGGGACAACCAGTGCCGCTCCATTCAGGATATTCCGAAGCACAGTATCATGCGTTGCACGCATAATCATTTCAGCATTTGCCGTAGCAATCAGGACATTGGATTTCTCTTCCATATATTTTTCGACCTGGGCAACAGCCTCTTTCATGGTAAGTGAGGTAACCTCTACTCCAAGTATATCAACTTTTTTAAATGACACGTCAAATCCTCCAGCTAAAAATCTTTAAAGCACATCTTTATCGCTATATTGTACCATATCGGTCACACTCGGGCAATAAAGAGATTCAGGCCATTGAAAAAAATAAGATGCTGCACTTTCATGCAGCATCTTCATGCTGATTAATTCTTCTCAGGTTTTGTCTTCTTGGCAACAGCCGTACGGATGGAAAGCTCCTTAAGCTGTTTTGCATCAACCTCAGACGGAGCATGCGACATAACATCAGAAGCACTCTGCGTCTTCGGGAAGGCAATGACATCACGGATGGATTTCCGCTTTGCCATAAGCATGACCAGACGATCCAAACCGAAAGCCAGTCCGCCATGCGGTGGAGCACCATATTCAAAAGCATCCATCATGAAGTCAAACTTCGCACGCGCCTCTTCCTGGCTAAGACCAATTGCTTCAAAAACCTTTTCCTGAAGCTCGCTGTCATAGATACGCAGGCTGCCGCCGCCGATTTCAACACCATTCAGGACCATGTCATAGGCATTTGCCTTCACACGTCCCGGATCTGACTGCAGATACTGGATATCTTCATCACGCGGAGCAGTGAACGGATGATGCATTGCCTTCCACCGTTTATCTTCTTCACTATACTCAAACATCGGGAAATCAACAACCCAAAGGAAGCTGAGCTTATCCGGGTCGATCAGGCCGCGGCGACGGCCCATTTCCAGGCGCAGCTGGCCAAGCGCCTGCGCAACAACCAGTGGTTTATCTGCAATGACAAGCAGAAGATCGCCTGTTTTTGCATGGCAGGCTTCTTTGATTTTCTCAAAGGTCGCATCATCATAGAACTTTTTGAACGGAGACTTAATGCCCTCTTCCGCGTACTGAATCCAGGCAAGCCCTTTTGCGCCATAATTCTTGACATATTCAACGAGACCATCCAGCTCACGGCGTGGAATATTCGCATAATCCTCAACATTGATGACCTTGACCTGTCCGCCATTTTCCAATACCGAAGAGAATACCTTGAAATCAGACCCCTTGACATACTCCGAAATATCCATGAGTTCCATACCAAAACGGAGATCCGGTTTATCCGAACCAAAGCGCTCCATTGCATCGTCCCAGGTCATACGCAGGAACGGCGAGCCGATCTTTGCACCGATCGCTTTGTCGAAAAGCTCAGTGACCATGCCTTCCATCATATTCAGGATAGTTTCCTGATCGATAAAGGACATTTCAATATCCAGCTGCGTAAATTCCGGCTGGCGATCCGCGCGAAGATCTTCATCACGGAAGCAGCGAACAATCTGGAAATACTTTTCAAAGCCTGCAACCATAAGAATCTGCTTGAAAATCTGCGGAGACTGCGGCAAAGCATAAAACTCTCCTGGATTCATGCGGCTTGGCACGAGGAAATCGCGTGCGCCTTCCGGCGTGCTCTTGCAGAGCATCGGCGTCTCAATCTCGAGAAAGCCATTGCGGTCAAAATAATCCCGCATGATCTTCGTTACGCGATGACGCAGCATGAGATTCTTCTGCATCTCCGGGCGGCGCAGATCAAGATAACGATAACGCAGACGAAGCATCTCATCGACATCGATATTATCCTGGATATAAAACGGCGGAGTCTTTGCCTTATTCAGAATGCGGAGCTCCGTACAAACAATCTCGATCTCGCCAGTTTCCATATGCGGATTGATGGTTTCTTCTGCACGTGCACGAACTTTGCCGCAAACACCGATGACAAACTCTGAACGAAGTGTTTCTGCTTTATGGAAAGCTTCCTCACCCATTGCCGCCTCATCATAAACAATCTGTACGAGACCGGAACGATCTCTCAGATCAACAAAGATCAATCCACCATGGTCACGTCGTCTTGATACCCAGCCGCATAATACGACTTCCTGTCCTACCTCTGTCTTGCGAAGAGCACCACAGTGATGCGTTCTCTTCATTCCTTCTAATGTTTCCATTAACCTTTCACCTCAGCACATAGCTTATTTACTATTTCTTCTATTGCAACCTTTTGCTGCTCACTTGTCTGCATATCCTTGAGCAGCACAACAGATTCTTTGACCTCATCCTCACCCAGAATAGCAACAAACCGGGCATTCGCCTTATTTGCCTGCTTCATCTGTGCCTTCATGCTGCGTCCGGCAAAGTCCATAGCAGCAGACAGGCCGGCATCACGAAAATCTGCCAGCAGCTTGAACGCTGCCGTCTGCGCCTCTGCCCCAAGTGCGACCACGAATACATCATCTGTCGATTTCACCTCTGGCAGAAGGCCCTGCTTCTCTAAAGCCAGCAGGACGCGCTCGATGCCGACAGCAAAACCAACAGCCGGCGTAGGATTGCCGCCAATTTCCTCAATGAGCCCATCATAGCGTCCACCGCCGGCGACTGCACTCTGTGCGCCAAGCGGTGCATACTGCACCTCAAAAGCAGTTTTTGTATAATAGTCCAGACCGCGAACCAGACGCGGATCAAGGTTAAACGCAATTCCCGCCGCAGTCAGATAGCCCTTGACTTTTTCAAAATGAGCCCTGCACTCATCGCAAAGGCAATCGGTGATCTCCGGTGCTCCCACAGAAAGCTCCTTACAGCCCTCATTTTTACAATCCAGGATACGCATCGGATTGCGGTCATAGCGTGAACGGCAATCATCGCAAAGACCTTCGAGCTTATCACGGAAAAATTCCTGCAGCCTCTGCCGATAAACCGGACGGCATTTCGGACAGCCAACAGAATTCAGACTGAGCTCCAACTCCTGAAGTCCCAAAGATTTCAAAAAGTTCACTGCCAGCATGATGATTTCTGCATCAATTGCCGGATTATCTCCGCCAAGCGCCTCGACGCCAAATTGATGAAATTCGCGATAACGGCCAGCCTGCGGCCGGTCATAACGGAACATCGAACCAATATAGAACAACTTGGTAAGCGCAGCATCCGCATACAGCTTATTTTGCAAATACGCACGGACTGCAGCAGCCGTATTCTCCGGACGCAGCGTAATACTGCGATTGCCGCGATCTGTAAACGTATACATTTCCTTTTCGACAACATCCGTCGTTTCCCCAATACCGCGCAAAAAAAGCTCCGTATGCTCAAAAATCGGTGTAC
>CAZTAP010000054.1:0-14573 GCA_964611665.1 uncultured Selenomonadaceae bacterium
CGACTTCATAGACCTGGAAACTGCCGCCGCAGGCACAATGATAATGTGAAGGATGCTCGGTGATCTGGCTTCTGCGTGTGCGGTAAAGGCGCTGGCCGCATTTCCTGCATTCAATCACATATTTATACGGTGTATTCTGCTGGAAGGCCTTCCCTTCATAGCGGGCCCTGACATGATAGACATGCTGGCTTTTGCGGTTGATCATGTCCGCAAAGTGTGTGAACTGGGCCGAGTGGTTGAAGCAGCCAGGAATCGTGTGGATGAGCTCGTGCATCATGACGTCCTTGATTTCCTGCAAGCTCAGGGTACCGATGTAGCGGGAGATGGTAATGGTATAAACGGGAGTATGACCGTCATGCCCCATCTGCTTACGGCAGCGCCCGAGGGAGCGCGTACAGCGGTCCAGACCAAGGTAGCGTACATTCGTATTATAGGGAAGGGCCAGAGCAGCGGCCTCATGTTTGACTTCGGCAAAAAGCTTTGCGGTATCCAGACTGGTCATGGTGCGATATCCTTTCTGTGCTGAAAATGAATGATTTTATTATAACGCCATTGCCCGGGGTTTTCCAGAGGAAAACTTTGAACAATGGCGTTATAATCGTTATAATAAGAGAGACAGGTCAAAAGAACGGAGTGAGAGCTTGGAGAAAAAAGAAAAGATTGTCTGGCTGGCCCTGAATGCGAAATACTCGCATACCTCGCTGGCTGTGCGCTATCTGCGCGAGGCCTGCCAGGATTTGGCGGATACGGAGATTTTGGAGCTGACCATCAATCATCTGCTGCTGGAAATCCTCGGTGAGGTTTATGAGCGTCAGCCAAAGGTTTTGGGGATTGCCTGCTATATCTGGAATATTGAGCTGGTGAAGCAGCTTCTGCATCTGCTGCCCAAGGCCCTGCCGGATACGGTCCTGATCTGCGGCGGTCCTGAGGTTTCCTATGAGACGGCAGGCTTCATGAAGGAGTTTCCCATGGTGGATTATGTAGTGCGTGGTGAAGGGGAACAGGCCGTGCATTCTCTGCTGCAGCAGATGCAGCAAAGAGACAGCAGTGAATGGCGAAGGCTGGATGGTGCGGCTGAGATTCCCGGCATTGCTTCGCGTGATGCAGCCGGCAGGGTGCACGAGGGATGTGCTGTGACGGCTGCATCTATGGAAGAGCTTCCTTTTGCTTATCGCGAGGAGGAAATGGCGGAGCTCAGGGAACGCATCCTTTATTATGAGACTTCGCGCGGCTGCCCGTTTTCCTGTGCGTACTGCCTGTCCTGTGCAACACGGGGGGTACGCTATCTGCCGCTTTCCCGTGTGCTTTCGGAACTGTCTTTCTTTGTGCAGCAGGATGTGCGGCAGGTGAAGTTCGTCGACCGCACGTTCAATGCGAGCAAGGAGCATTTCCTGCCCATCCTGCGATTTATTCTGGCACAGGAATGCCGCACGAATTTCCATTTTGAAGTTGCCATTGATTATCTTGATGAGGAGGTACTGGCTGTGCTTGCGCAGATGCCGAAGGGGCGTGTGCAGCTGGAAATCGGTATCCAGTCGACGAATCCTTTGACTTTGCAGCGTGTGAGCCGTGTGAATCACTGGGATAAGATTGCCGGAAATATCCGGAAGATCCTGAGCTTCCATAATATGCATCTGCATGTTGACCTTATTCTGGGGCTTCCGGAGGAAGGCATGGTCTCCTTTCAAAAATCCTTCAATGATGTCTATGCTTTGCAGCCGGATATGCTGCAGCTTGGATTTTTGAAGTTCCTCAAGGGGGCATCCATGATGGAACTTGTGGAGCAGGGAAACTATCAATATATGGATATGGCACCGTATGAAGTGCTGAGTACAAAATGGCTGAGCTATGCGGAGCTGCGCTGGTTCCGAAGCTTTGAAGCGGTGTTTGAGTACTATTACAATGCCGGACGCTGCAAGCGCACGGCGAATTATTTCATCCGCACGCGAGAGGCAGGGGATGCCTTCCGCTTTTATCAGCGTTTTACCGATGATTGGGAAAGCAGGGGCTATCACCGGATCGGCCATGCAGTGAAGAATCTTTATGGACACTTGCGTGAGTTCTGCATGGTCCGTTATGGAGCATCGTCTGAGCTCATGGACAATCTGCTGCGCTATGATGCGCTCATGGCAGATGGCGGGCGCATCCGGCCGGATGCGCTGGACTGGAACCTGGAGAAATACCAGTCCGTTACGGCGGACTTTTGGCGTTCCCCTCGTGTACAGAAATATTTGCCGGGCTTTTCCTTTACCAATTGGCGGGCTATCCGGCGCAAATACCATATTGAGTTTTTCACCTATGCTGTGCAGGCAATGGAACAGGGAGAGCCGGAGAAAAAGGAAACAGCGCTGTTATTTGATTTTACGGCAGGGGATGTGTGCTGTCAGAACATAGAGTCAGGAGATTTGCATCTTGGTTTATAATACATTTTCCGATTACCTGAAAAAACGCTATGGAGAGAAAGTCTATAAGCTGCCCGTGGGGCTGCCGGTGAGCTGCCCGAACCGCGATGGCACCTGCGGCACGCGCGGCTGTACCTTTTGCGGCGAGATCGGTGCGGGCTATGAAAATCTGCCTGCAGAAATGAGCGTGAGTGAGCAGCTTGCTGCGAACAAGGCGCATATCATTCCAAAGTATAAGGCAAAGAAGTTCATTCCATATCTGCAGAATTTCAGCAATACCTATCTGCCGCCAGAGCAGCTCAGGGCCTATGTGGAGGAAGCCTGTGCGGCTGAGGATATTGTGGCGGTCTATATCGCCACGCGTCCGGACTGCATCAGTGATGAATATCTTGCTTTGCTGGCGGATATCCGGGACCGTTATGGCGTGGATATCTGTGTGGAGCTCGGACTGCAGAGCGTCAACTATCATTCTCTGCAGAAAATCAACCGTGGGCATACGCTCGGGGAGTTTCTGGATGCTGTTCTGCGCATCCGGGCATACGGACTGCAGTCCTGTGCTCATCTGATCCTGAATCTGCCCTGGGACGATATGACGGATGTGATCGAGGCGGCCAAAGTGCTGTCTGCGCTGCAGGTCGACCAGGTCAAGCTGCATGCGCTCTATATCGTCAAGGGTACGAAAATGGCAGAGCAGTATGAGGCAGGCGAATTGCAGCTGATCTCCTGTGCGGAGTATCAGCAGCGGGTCATTGCCTTTCTGGAGCATCTTGCGCCGGATATCGTGCTGCAGCGTCTCATCGGACGTGCGCCGGAGGCAAATACGTTGTTCAGCAACTGGCATACAGGATGGTGGAAGATCCGTGATACCATCACGAAGACGATGGAGGAGAACGGGCAGTATCAGGGGCGGCTGTGCGATTATCTGAATGGCAAAGCGGTCCGGAAGTTTATCGAAAAATAAGCATAAAAAAAGGCCCTTCCCGCAGGAAGGACCTTTTTGATTGCGAAGCGATTAAGCTCTGTTTGCAGAACCGAGAACATCTTTGATCTTGTGTTCAACAAGCTCTTTGATGTACGTACGGCCATCAGCAACGTACTGACGCGGGTCAAAATGATCCGGATGAGCATTGAAGTGCTCACGGATACCAGCCGTCATAGCAAGGCGGAGGTCAGAATCGATGTTGATCTTGCAGACAGCAAGGCGTGCAGCCTTACGGAGCTGATCTTCCGGAATACCAACAGCATCAGCGAGATTGCCGCCGTTGTCGTTGATGATCTTGACATACTTCGGAATAACCGAAGAAGCGCCATGAAGAACAATCGGGAACTGCGGGAGACGCTTGGAAACTTCTTCGAGGATATCGAAACGAAGCTCAGGCGGTACGAGAACGCCATCAGCGTTGCGCGTGCACTGTTCCGGCTTGAATTTGAAAGCGCCATGGCTTGTGCCGATAGCGATTGCGAGGGAGTCAACGCCCGTGCTCTTTACAAATTCCTCAACCTCTTCCGGCTGAGTGTAGGAAGCTTCATGTGCAGCGACCTTTACATCATCCTCGATACCAGCGAGCTGGCCGAGTTCGCCTTCAACGACTACGCCATGCTCATGGGCATAGTCAACAACGCGCTTCGTGAGCTCGATGTTTTCTTTGAAGCTATATTTAGAACCATCAATCATAACGGAAGTGAAGCCGCCATCGATGCAGGATTTGCAAGTTTCGAAATCAGCACCATGGTCGAGATGCAGAGCGATAGGAATATCGTTGACCTCAAGAGCAGCCTCAACGAGTTTTACAAGATAAGCATGTTTTGCATACTTTCTTGCACCAGCAGAGCACTGGAGGATTACCGGGGACTTCAGCTCAGCAGCAGCTTCCGTGATTCCCTGTACGATTTCCATGTTGTTTACGTTGAAAGCGCCGATTGCGTAGCCGCCTTCGTAAGCTTTCTTAAACATTTCTTTTGTTCCAACTAATGGCATTTTTTATTACCCCCTAATAAAAATAAATGTACCAACACGATTATTATAGCATAGAAAAACGGGCAAGGTATAGCATTTTCAGTCGAATTTTGAAAATTCGGCAAAACAATTTCAAACAATACAAAAACGCCGGCTTATTTGAAAAAAGACGATACAATACGAGCCATGTCTGCAGGCAGTTCAGCTTCGATGCACAGCTCCTTTTTGCTTACCGGATGCGTAAAGGTCATGCGGCAGGCATGCAGGGCCTGCCGCGGCAGGATATCATGATTTCCGCCATAGAGGTCATCGCCGAGCAGCGGATGGCCGAGGTGGGCAAGGTGCACACGAATCTGATGCGTGCGCCCGGTTTCCAGGCGCAGTTCAAGCAGGCTGCAGTTCCGGCATTGCTGCAATGTCCGGTAATGCGTGATGGCCGTGCGCCCCCCGGGGGAAACCATGCGTTCAATGATGCTGCCCGGCCTGCGGGCAATCGGCAGATCGATCATGCCGTTTAGCGGTGTGAGTTGACCGGGAATCAGGGCCAGGTAGCTGCGCTGAAAAAGCTTGCCGGCCGCAGTTGAGAGGAGATGCTGGATCTGCGGCAGTTTTGCAATGAGTACGAGGCCGGAGGTCTGGCGGTCCAGCCGGTGTACAGGATGGAAGGATAAGGTCTGATTTGTTTCTTTATAATATGAAAGGATTGCATTGGCCAGGGTATGGCTGCGTTCCTGCGTGGTGGGATGCATGAGCAGATCAGCCGGTTTGTTGACGATGAGCAGCCAGTCATCCTCGTAGCGGATGTCCAGCATCATATGGACAGGCAGGATGGAGGATTCCTCCCGGAGCTCATAGGAAATGATGTCACCAGTCTGTACGATGGTCTGGGCAGGATTGACGGCCTGACCGTTCAGCAGAAAGCTTTGGGAACGCTTGATTTTCCGCCAGAGATTCAGTGAGATACCGGCTTTTTTTTGCAAAAAAGCCCTGGCGGGCATTGCCGCCAGAGCCTCATTGACCTCATAGGTGATGCGCATCAGAGTTTTTCCCCGCGCAGACGGGCAATGACGCGGAAGGCCAGGCTCAGGATGATGGCGACTACGGTGGCGAGTGCCATGCCCTTGAGCGTAACAGTGCCAATGGTGATGCTTGCTGTGCTCACGCCAAGTCCCATGACGATGGAGGTCAGGAGGAGGTTGGCCGGCTTGTTGTAGTCTACTTTGCCCTCGACAAGGATGCGGATGCCGGATGCTGCTATGACACCGAAGAGCAGCATGGATACGCCGCCCATGACCGGTGAAGGGATACTCTGGATGGCGGCTGCGAGTTTGCCAAAGCAGGAGAGCAGGACGGCAAAGACAGCTGCTCCGCCGATGACCCAGGTGCTGTAGACTTTGGTGATGGCAAGCACGCCGATGTTCTCGCCGTATGTCGTGTTCGGGGTGGAGCCGAAGAATCCGGAAAGAATCGTCGAGATACCATTGCCGAAGATCGAGCGATCGAGGCCCGGATCCCTGGTCAGGTCATGGCCCACGATGTTGCCCGTAACAATGAGATGCCCGATATGCTCGGCAATGACAACGAGCGAAGCCGGCAGGATGATCAGAATGGCGTTAAGGTTGAAGCTTGGGGTATAAAAGGTCGGCAGTGCGAACCAGGGCGCTTTTTCTACGATCGTCCAGTCAACGAGGCCGCAGAAGGCTGCGATGATATAGCCGCCGATGACGCCGATGAGGATCGGGATGATGGAAAGGAAGCCTTTGAAGGCAATGGAAGCGAATACCGTGATGGCCAGAGTGAGCACGGAAACCATAATGGTCGTGGAATCCGGTTCCTTGGCCGTAAGTCCTGCCATGCCGGCAGCTGTCGGCATGAGCTCGAGGCCGATGACGGCAACAATGGCTCCCATGGCAGCCGGAGGGAAGATCACATCAATCCATTCCGTGCCGATGGCGCGCACGATGAGCCCGACAAGACAGAAAACAACGCCGACTACGATGAAACCGCCTAAGGCTGCTTCATAACTGTACTGGGCGAGTACAAGGAATACCGGGGACAGGAACGCGAAGCTCGAGCCGAGGTAGGCTGGAATCTTTCCTTTGCAAATAAAGAGGTAGAGAAGTGTTCCGATGCCGTTGAAGAGCAAGATTGTTGCCGGGTTCACTTTGAATAAGATCGGGACGAGGACGGTTGAGCCGAACATGGCAAAAAGATGCTGCAGGCTCAGAGGGATAGTTTCTAAAAGTGGTAATTTTTGATCGACCTGGATTGTGCGGTCACTCATGATTTCATACACTCCTTTTTTGTGTTGGCGTTAAAAAATCTCCTGCCGCTGGCAAGAGATTAGAAGGATTGCATATACTTTTTATTGCACGTGCTTCCTTTTTAACCTCACTGGGCTAAGTTAAAGGCCAAACAGAATAAATTCATCTTTAGAAGGATATCATAGATAAAGAAAAAAGTCTATATCTGCCAGAACTTTAGAAATTTAATGTTTTAGAAGCTTTTGTATAGACGTACACACAAAATTCTTGTATAATATAAGCTAATTGAGCACAAAATCAATAATTTTGTAACAGATGTCTTTTGGTAAAGGATGTTCTACCGCCCGAGCGAAAACCCGGGAGACATTGTGTGTTTTAGTTTAGGAGGAGAGTCATGGCTCTAATTGTAAAAAAATTTGGCGGCAGTTCCGTCGGCAGTACGGAAAAGATTATGGCAGTAGCTAAACGAATTCTCGATGAAAAACAGCCGGGTGATCAGATCGTTATGGTGGTATCTGCAATGGGGGATACGACCGATGATCTCATTGAGCTTGCACAGGGGATTGATAAAGATCCGTATCGTTTTACGCGTGAAATGGATATGCTGCTTACGACCGGTGAGCAGGTGTCGATTGCGCTTTTGACGATGGCATTCAATAAATTGGGACAGAAAGCGATTTCTCTTACGGGGCCGATGGTTGGCATGAAGACAAATTCCGTTCATACCAAAGGAAAGATTGTTGATATCCAGCCAAAACGTGTAAAAGAAGAGCTCGATAAGGGCAACATCGTTGTGGTGGCAGGCTTCCAGGGAGCGGATGAGTTCGGTGACCCGGTAACGCTCGGCCGCGGCGGCTCAGATACATCGGCAGTTGCTCTGGCTGGTGCACTCAAGGCTGACAGCTGCGAGATCTTCACGGATGTGGATGGCGTTTACTCCGCAGATCCGCGTATTGTCAAAGATGCACGCAAGATGAAGGAAATCACCTACTATGAAATGCTTGAGATGGCACGTCTTGGGGCTGGCGTAATGCAGCCGCGCTCCGTTGAGATGGGCAAATATTTCAATATACCGATCCATGTTCGTTCAACATTTACGACAAAACCAGGCACAATGATTAGGGAGGATTATACGATGGAAGAAAAAGATTTTGTAATCAGAGGCGTAGCACATGATGATAAGGTGGCGAAGATTGCTGTATTAGGCATTCCAAACACACCGGGCATTGCATATTCCATCTTTTCGGCATTGTCTGAGGCCAATGTCGATGTTGATATGATTGTGCAGAGCATTCGCAACATCGAGAAAAATGTAACGGATATGGTCTTTACCGTGGCAAGCTCAGATCTTTCCCAGGCGAAGAAAATCGTTGATGGCGTAGCGGACAAGCTCAATGCCATTGCAGTGCTCATCGAAGAGGATGTAGCCAAGGTTTCCATCGTTGGTGCAGGCATGCTGGGCAATCCGGGAATCGCATCGAGAATGTTCGGTGCTTTGTCCAAGGCTGGAATCAATATCGATGTCATCAGCACGTCAGAGATCAGCATATCCTGTCTGATCAAGGGAACGCAGCTCAAGGAAGCTGTCAATGCAATCCATGCAGAATTCTTCCCGGAGAAGGGTTGATTCATAAAACCAGAGACCCTTTTTGCCAGCGGCACGAAAGGGTCTTATCTTTTTTAAAAATATTGTATACATCCTGCCGGAATGCTGGACAGAACAGATGGAAATGCTTATTATGGTAATGGATTGTAAATTTGGTTGTAAGATTTGAAAGGGGATATTTCAATAATGACAACGAGTATGGCAGCAACGCATGCTGCAAGCAAGAGACTGAAAGATGCAATTTTCGGAGCAAGTGCGGCTTGCCGCGAAGCTGCCGCGAAATACGGTGCGGATAAAGTGACGAATGCCACGATGGGCGTCATGATGGACGATGAGGGCAAGCTTGCAAGCATTCCGACGATGGAACGTGTTTTTCGTTCCCTGAGCATTGAGGATTATGTAAGGTATGCGCCGATTCCGGGCCTGCCGGATTATCTGGATGCAGTCATTGAGCTGACGTTTGCAGATCAGAAGCCGGAGGGATATTTTGGTGCGATTGCTACGGCTGGCGGTACGGGCGCAATCCATCATGCGGTTGCGAACTATGCAGAGCGTGGGGATCGGGTGCTCACTTCCGACTGGTTCTGGGGCACGTACAATGTCATTTGCAATGAATGCGGCAGCCATCTCGTGAATTATCAATTGTTTGATGAACAGCAGAATTTCAATATTGCTGATTTCACTGCTAAAACGGAAGAAATCCTGAAGAAACAGGACAGCCTGCTCACGATCATCAACACACCGGCGCATAATCCGACGGGCTTCAGCCTTACGGAAGAGGATTGGGATCAGGTGCTTGCACTGGCTGAAAAACATGCGGCTGCAGGCAAGAAAATGAGTATCCTCGTCGATATCGCTTATATTGACTATGCTGGTGAGAAGAATGCGACACGCCGCTTCATGAAGAAATTCGGCAATCTGCCGGAAAATATCCTCGTGATGTTCGCTTTCTCCATGTCGAAGGGCTATACAGCATATGGGCAGCGTACCGGTGCATTGGTTGCTGTATCCTCCAGCCAGGAAGTCATCACGGAGTTCAAGGAAATCAATAAATATACGAGCCGTGCGACCTGGTCCAATATCAATCGCGGGGCTATGACCCTTTTGGCGCGTATCCAGCAGGATAAAGCGAGCCTGGCTCAGTTTGAAAAAGAACGTGACGATTACTATAAGATGATCCAGAGCCGCGGCAGCCTGTTCATGCAGGAGGCGGAGGCTTGCGGGCTGAATGCCCTTCCATATAAGGGCGGCTTCTTCCTTTCGGTTCCTTCGGATGATCCGCAGGCAGTCTGCGACAAACTGCATGATGATCTGATCTTTGCTGTGCCGCTTAAACTCGGCGTACGCATTGCGGCATGCTCGGTATCGGCTGCCAAGATGAAGGGCGTTGCACAGAAGGTAAAAAATGCTGTGGATTATGTGGAAAATAAATAATCCCTGAATAATGAGGAGGAAATTCTACCCCGTGGGCGGAATTTCCTCTTTTCATGTCAGAGGACAGAGATGAAATTTGTTTTAGTTGCTGAAAAATTAAATATTGATGAATCAAAAGAATAATGCTATCATAGTTTTAGGTACAGCAAAAATTGCAGTTTGGGAGGACGCTATGTTTAATTTTAAGCGCAAGGATTTGGAGTTCTTTGATTTATTTGTCGAAAGTGCTGGCTATTTCTACAAGGGTGCGCTGATGATGGACGAGGTAATGCTCGACTATAGCAAGGCAGAGGCCAAAATGAAGGAAATCATTGACCTCGAACATGAAGCAGATGCGGTCAACGATAAGATTATTGATAAGCTGAATCAGACCTTTATTACACCAATCGATCGGGAGGATATCTATTCGCTGGCCACCGGGCTGGATGATGGTGTCGATTTTTTGCAGGGAACCCTGCAGCGCATTGTGATGTATCGTACAGGTCCGGCAAAGGAAGGCGCAGTGTCTTTGACAAAGCTGCTCATTGAGTCTACGGAAGAGATCATCAAGGCGTTTTCTTTGTTGAAGGATATCAAGAAGAACCAGTCTCAGATCCTTGAGGCAACACATAAGATCGGCAGGCTGGAAAGCGAGGGCGATCGTGTTTATCGTCATGAGGTAGCTTTTTTGTTTGATAAGGTGAAGGATCCGATTGAACTCATCAAATGGAAGGACGTCCTTGAATATCTGGAAGATACGTTGGATCATTGTGAAAAGCTGTCAGATATGATACGGGGTGTGGTAATGAAATATGCCTGAGATTAAGTTAATGATTTTTACAGTTATTGGTCTGGCGTTGATCTTCGATTTTATTAACGGTTTTCATGATACAGCGAATGCAATCGCTACCTCGGTATCGACGCGGGCAATTCGTCCGAGCGAAGCAATCATCATGGCAGCCTGCCTGAATTTTCTCGGGGCCATGTACAGTACGGGGGTTGCAAAGACCATCGGCGGCGATATCGTCAAGTCTGCAAGCCATGTCGATGGGCATATCATCATTGCGGCGCTGATCGGGGCGATCATCTGGAATTTGTTTACTTGGTGGATTGCACTGCCGAGCAGTTCATCGCATGCTCTGGTTGGCGGCATTATCGGGGCGGTGCTGGTATCTGTTGGGCCGGTAGGACTTAATTTTACAGGAATTGGCAAAATCGTGTTATCCCTCATTGCTTCACCGGTGCTGGCAATCATTACCGGCTGTATGGTGATGAGTGCTCTTTATTGGATTTTTGGTAAATGTACGCCGTCAATCCTGAATGGACGGTTTAAAAAAATGCAGATCCTGACAGCAGCCATGATGGCTTTTTCCCATGGCTCGAATGATGCGCAGAAATCCATGGGTATCATTACGCTGGCACTCCTGTCCGGCGGCTATATCGATGCTTTTGAAGTGCCTACCTATGTAAAGATCCTGGCTGCGACAGCCATGGCTTGTGGTACGGCAATCGGCGGCTGGAAGATCATCAAGACGATCGGCGGTAAGATTTTCAAACTGGAACCAATCAGTGGATTTGCAGCTGACCTGAATTCCTCAACGGTTATTTTCACGGCGACACTGCTGCATCTGCCAGTCAGTACGACACATGTCGTATCCGGTTCAATCATGGGTGTCGGCACAGCGAAACGTGTGAATGCTGTACGCTGGGGCGTGGCCCAGCAGATGCTCATGGCCTGGGTGCTCACGATTCCTTGTACTGCACTTATGGGGGCTGTTGCGTATCAGATCGTTTTATGGATATTTTAAAGAAATATTTCTGGAAAAGTGTTACAATAAGCTTGTAGCCTTTTCCAGTTTTTTTTGTTTAGCGAGGAGTGAGGATATTGATTTTGGCAGGAGATGCAGTAAAAAAGTACGAAAAATCTGTAACTTTGAAGGAAATTGCCAAGGGTATTTCAACCAGGGAGGGGGAAATGATTGTTGCTGTCCGACTGGATGGCCTGATGAGAGATTTGCA
Source organism: uncultured Selenomonadaceae bacterium (assembly GCA_964611665.1). Lineage (GTDB taxonomy): Bacteria > Bacillota > Negativicutes > Selenomonadales > Selenomonadaceae > CAZTAP01. Next base: position 11,662 of record CAZTAP010000054.1, read on the forward strand.
GACACCATTGGGCAATTATCGTACGATTGAATTTGTAAGCAGTGACAGCGAGGATGGCAGGCGGATTTATCAGCGTTCGGTTGTATTTTTGCTGATTACGGCAGTACATGAGCTTGAGCCGGAAACAGAGGTCATTGTGCGTTTTACGGCCAATAAAGGCCTTTATTGTGATATCCATGGCAAGGATGCGCTTACGGAAGACAGGGTCAGGAAGATTGAAGCGTGCATGCGGAAAATTGTCGCAGAGAATCGTTCTATCCAGAAACAGAGCCTGTCCCGTGAGGATGCAGTGCGTTTGTTTAAGGAGTCTCAGCAGATCGAGAAAGCGAATCTTGTTGCGGCGCTGGAACAGGAACGTGTGAGCATTTATTATTGCCATGATTTTTATGACTATCTTTATGGGCCAATGCTGGGGGAAACAGGCTGTCTTGGCTGCTTTGCACTGGATTATTATGCACCGGGGGTTTTGCTGCGTACACCGGAGCCGGGAGAAGCATTCGTGGTACCGGATCGTGTCGAGCAGCCGAAACTCAGTCATATCCTGACCGAGGCAAAGCGCTGGGCAGAAATTCTGCATTGTGATTATATTACGGATCTGAACCGTTATAACCGGCAGGGGGAGATCGCGGAGGTCATCCATGTATCAGAGGCACTGCAGGAAAAGAAGATTGCGGGCATTGCTGACCATATTGCACGGAATATCGATCATCTGCGGCTTATTCTAATCGCGGGGCCTTCTTCCTCGGGGAAGACCTCCTTTGCTCAGCGCCTGCGGATTCAGCTCCGGGTCAACGGCATTGAGCCTAGTTCGATTTCCCTTGATGATTATTTCCTGAATCGGGATCATACGCCGCGCAATGAACGCGGGGAGTATGATTTTGAAGCCCTGGAAGCCCTGGATATCGAGCTTTTTAACGAGCATATGCTGAAGCTTATGGCAGGGGAGAGCGTGCTCTTGCCAAGGTATAATTTCGTTACCGGGCAGCGTGAAATGGAGGATGCTGTGCCGCTTTCCATCGGTGCGCGGCAGCCAATCATCATTGAAGGCATCCATGGCCTCAACGAAAAGCTCACAGCAGCGGTACCGCGTGCGAGCAAATATAAGATCTATATCAGTGCATTGACCCAGCTTAATATTGATGCGCACAATCGCCTGCCAACGACGGATACACGGCTGATCCGCAGACTGGTCAGAGACTATCAGTTCCGCGGCTCTTATGCATTGAAGACGCTGAAGCAGTGGAAAGATGTACGGCAGGGGGAAGAAAAGAATATCTTTCCTTATCAGGAAGAAGCGGATGTGATGTTCAACTCGGCGATGATCTATGAGCTTGGGGTATTGAAAAAATATGCTGTGCCGCTGCTGGAGAACATTCCGTCGGATGTGCCGGAATATACAAAAGCACAGAGACTCCTTGACTTTTGCCGGTATTTTGATGATATCGAGGATGAGGAGGATATTCCGAATAATTCGATCCTGCGGGAGTTCATCGGGAAATCCTGTTTCTTTAAATAAGCAAAAAGAATACAAAAAAATGCGCCCCAGATGGGACGCATTTTTTATATCTGATGTATTACATTCTGCCGTGTGCTTTGAAGAATTCAGAAGCAACCTGCGGGAAGAGTGCATAGGAAAGAACATCTTCATCGGAAGGATTTGCATAGCCTTCGCTGATGAGCTGATCCTTGAACTGTGCAAAAGTCTCGCCTTTTGCATCTTCAATCGCGCAGTCTGTGATGATATCCTCATCTTTGATACCGATGGAGTGGAGGAAATCTTTATCAATCTCAACCGGTGTACGGCCGAATTTGCCGCGGGCAAGATCTTTGAATTCCTTCGGAACCATCTTATAGCGCTGGCCCATCATGACATTGAAGGTAGCCATTGTACCGACAATCTGGCTGGACGGCGTAACGAGCGGCGGATAGCCGAGGTCTTTACGTACGCGCGGCATTTCGTCGAGGAGATCCTGATATTTATCTTCCATGCCCTGTTCCTTCAGCTGATTTGCAAGGTTGGAGAGCATGCCGCCCGGAATCTGGAAGTCCAGAACGTTCGGGTTGACATCGAAATAGCCCTTGAGCTTGAATTCGTCGATGATTTCTTTCTTTACACCGAGGAAGTGCTTGGCAATCGGTGTCATTGCTTTGCGGTCGAGACCTGTGTCGCGATCCTCACCTTCGAGGGCAGCAACGATTGTCTCAGTACAAGGCTGGGAAGTATCGTTTGCGAACGGGGAGAGTGCGCAGTCGATGATATCAACACCGGCTTCAATTGCCTTGAGATAAGTCATGGAGCCGAAGCCGCTCGTGCAATGCGTATGAAGCTCGATCGGCACATTTACTGCAGCCTTGAGCTTCTTCACGAGATCTTCTGCAACGTATGGCTTCAAAAGACCGGACATATCTTTGATGCAGATGGAATGAACACCCATCTTTTCGAGCTCGACTGCAAGATCAACGAATGTCTGGTTCGTGTGTACCGGGCTTACGGTATATACGAGACAGCCCTGTACATGCGGTTTTTCCGGGCAGGCGAGTGCAGAAGCAATGGCAACCTTGAGGTTGCGTACATCGTTCAATGCATCGAAGATACGGAATACGCCGACGCCATGTGCAGATGCTTTTTTAACGAAAGCATCAACAACATCGTTGGAATAATGATTGTAGCCAAGAAGATTCTGGCCGCGCAGAAGCATCTGAATCGGGGTATTAAGTTTAGCCTTGAGCTTATCAAGACGCTCCCAAGGATCTTCACCGAGGAAACGAAGACATGTATCAAAAGTAGCACCGCCCCAGGCTTCTAATGCATTATAACCGATTTTGTCTAATGCTTCGAGCTGCGGTTCCATTTGTTCATAACGCATACGAGTTGCAACGAGGGACTGATGTCCATCACGCAGGACGGTTTC
>CAZTAP010000055.1:0-14261 GCA_964611665.1 uncultured Selenomonadaceae bacterium
TGGACATAAACTCTTTAACGTTGCAACGGGACCTTGCCGGTAACGGCATTGAAACTGTCCTCCGCATCCTTCACTTTATCAAATAATTTGTTGCAACGGGACCTTGCCGGTAACGGCATTGAAACACGTATATACATTGTCTGGACATAAACTCTTTAACGTTGCAACGGGACCTTGCCGGTAACGGCATTGAAACCTACGGCTAATACCACCTTACCAGTGGTGGTATCAAGTTGCAACGGGACCTTGCCGGTAACGGCATTGAAACGTGCATCTTTGTCAATTTATAGTTTTGATTAGTGAAGTTGCAACGGGACCTTGCCGGTAACGGCATTGAAACCAGCAGGCCCGATATGCTTCGAATTCGGTTTGTCCTGTTGCAACGGGACCTTGCCGGTAACGGCATTGAAACCTTAGCGATATCAACATAAGTTCCATCACCACTCGTTGCAACGGGACCTTGCCGGTAACGGCATTACCAAATTGGGCGCATCAAATGCGCCCAATTTTTTATATACTCGATTAACTTAAATTTTAAAAATATTCTGTCTTTAAAAGCGGCAGTCTTTTTATTTATCAGGGAAACTTTTCGTCGTTCTTTGCTGATATATATATTGAGAGTAAAAGAAAGGGGATGTTCGCATGGATGATGTTGTTATCTTAGTTGGTTAATAAGCGATGCTGATCGCTGGCTGCCACTTGTTCATTTGGTGGCAGCTTCTTTTTTCCAGCATGATTTCGAAATAAGATTTATTGCTTTGGAAACTTATTCAGCCAAATGGCTGATATGTCATATAGAGGGTTGAAGGACAAATCCAATGCTCTTGGCTAACTAAGGATAAACCTTGAAAGGTTGTGGAAAGTATGAACGGATATTATACCGATAATATGCAGGTGTATTTGCCGGTGATGCCAGTGGAGATTAAACGGGAAGTCAGTGACTGGAACTATAAGCTGAATGCTTTACCGCGTATGATTCTGACCATGCTGCGGGATGGGCGCAGTATGGAAGAGGTCAGTGAAGTTACACAGCTTTCCATGCAGGCTGTCGAAAATGAATATAAGATGCTGCAGGAGCAGGAATTGTTGAGCAAGGAGGGAAGCCTGTCTGCTAACGCGCTGGCAGTATTGGACATATATAAATTCGAAGATAGAAATAGCACAGAGCACTTTGTTTATTATCGCGATATGCTGAACGGTGTCTTGCTGTCAAAGAAAAACTGCAAGGTTTGTGAACAGCCGCCTAAAAATGCAATCTGGATGGAATGGCCGGAAAGATACAATATCACAGAAGACCCTCATAATATCGAGGCGGCTGTGAAACAGATATTTTCGTAATTCCCGCATTTACAGGAATTTTATGATCTGGATGTCGTACCATGGGGGAATAGCGGACAACGGCGGCGCTTTGCTCCTTTTGGATTACGTGAGGCGATACAGCCTGTAACCCTGCTGGAGCAAAAGTCAAAAAAAGCGGTCGGCCAAGAGGAAGATGGGGTGCCGCAGGAGGCTGAGTCCTTGTCTGATACTGATACATCAGGAGAGGAAACATTACAGGCAGCGGTGCTTTGCTGGCATATGCAGGGAGACTGGCAGGAGGAAAACAGACAAAGACAGTCTTTGAATCTATATCTGACTCCCTGGGGAGATTTCTGGCAAGGACAGACCGTTAGCAAAGAGACAAATGAAAAACCTTGTCTTTATACACCATGGCATTTGCCGGGTCAGGATGAAGCTGCTGCGCAGTTTATCAAGTATATGTGGAACGAATCCTGGCAGGGTGAACAGGCTCCCGGCAAATTAGCTTCTGTAGTACTGAAGCCGTTGGAAAAACAGTTGATTTTATGTTCTTTGAAATTGGAGGGGAAGCCCTTATGATACGAGCACAAAAAACTCGTTCCTTGTATTTGCTGGACGGGGAAGAAATGCTGAACAGGCTTCAGGCGGAGATTCCGCTGGAGCGTCCTTTGATGGCGGTGGACCATCAGGTTTTGCTGGATGAATATCGTCATACGTCAGAAGGAGTGTTTGATGTCATTGGTGCGGCGGCTGATTTTCTTGTTGAGCATAATCGTACAGGGCAGCTAAAGCAGCGCATTGCGGCAGAGGAGGATGCTCTGGATGCCAGAAACAGGGAAGCACGACGTCAATCGGATATAAAGCTTAAAGAGTATGCTAAGCAATTAGCTGTTCAGGTGGATTCATGGCAAAAGGAACTGGATTTGCAGGTGCAGCAATTGGAACTGGAGGCGGAAGGATTTGTCCGGAAAACAGAGCAGTGTCGACAAATCTGGCAGCAAAATCAATTTTTGCGGACACTGTGGGTTGCAGACCGGTGCCACCTGAATGATGTGCAGGAAGTTTTGCAAGCTATGGACAAGCTCGGAATTGATCAAAAGGAGAAACACTATATGAGGCTGCTGGAGGAACGTGTAAAACTGATTCGTCATTTAGATAAACTGAGCAAATGCATCATTTGAGTTATATGGATTATTTAGGGAGGTTTTTTTATGAGTGGTATAGATTTATCAGGTTTTGAAGTTTCTAAAATGCAGAAAGGGGAAAAGATCAGTAAGGATTTGACTATAGCCGGTACGAATCAGGTCAGCAAGATCCCAGAAGCTGGGAATTCATCTATCATTGTACGGTCTGCGGGTGGGAAAATGGCAGCAATACCGGCTGCTGCTGCTGTCGAAGTAGTAAAGGGACTAGTGGATGTTGTTGATCATGCGATACAGGCTTTTGAGCGGATTGCTGTAGAAACAGAACGAACTAAGCAGGTAAAAGCTGCTATGTATGCACAGATCCGGCAGGCGGAGGAACAGACACGCCAGGTAGAAATACAGGCCAGGGAAAGAACTGCTGCCCTTGTGATTCAGGCTAAGCATGACTTGGAAAGTAAGCTGCTGGATTTGGAAAAACTCAAATTAGAAATGATGGATAAGCAAAAACAACGAGAATTTGAGCAGGAAGTGTGGCGCAAATGCTTTTCTTTGGTCATGGATACAGTCAATCTATGTAATCAGGCAAGAAATGATGTTTGGGATGAATTAAAGAAAAGTTCGTTTCAGCTGCCAGAGCTTAGTGAGAAATTTGATGCGTATGGGCGAGAGGTAGATGGAATAGTCAATAAGCTTATTTCTCAACAGAAAAGGAGTGACTGATGCCAATGTTAGAAATGATGCTGGGAGCAGCAATTTTTTCTGGAGCTTGTATAATAGGTGCTGCGCTTTTCCGTGGTCTTTCTAATCGCGAAAAGCGTCGTCAGCGTGAACTGGAAGAGAATCATGCTGAATATCGCCGCTATTCTAATCGGGAATATGGTGCGATACGATCTGCTTATGCATTGCAGGCTGAGCAGATGCGTAATAAGTCACTTGCTGAAATGCGGGCAAAAATAGCCCTTGCAATCGCAGAAGCCAAGATAAGGAATCAAAAATTTTATGATAAGCAGATGCAGTTATGCAATGAGCAGATTCAGGATGTCGAAGCTTCCCTGGCGCAGTACGAAGAAATGCTGGTTGAGATGAAGGCGGCAGAACGTCCGCAAGGACAGTTGACGGCCCTGCGTCGTAATTCGATACAACAGGTACGTCAAAATTTTGAGGAGTCCAAAGCCTATTACAGGACATTAAGAAATTATCTGCAGAAATGGCAGTCTTGTCAGGAACGTACATTTGATAGATATGGTACACTGCTGGAGCCGTTTGCCTTGCGTTTGCCAGATCAGGTGCCTTATAAAGGCCGGCTGCTGTTTTGTCATCGTGAGGACTTGGCAAAAGGCGAATTTTCTTTGCATGTACAGACGGGGATCGATTATTCAGCTTTTTGTGAAGATGCAGAGAGTCTGCCAGCTTTGGATAATAAAGATGCCGCTGAAAAATTACTGCCAGTTTTGGTCGTAAATAATCGAAAGCAGGAATCGAAAAAAGGCAAGCCATTTACCAGTTATGTCGTATCCTATCAAAAAGGCAGGCTTATTGCCTTGCTGCGGGAACAGCCGGACATTGCACTGGAAGCAACGATTGTTCGTTATGAAAAAAACAAATGGGGCTATCAGGAAGCTATACTGAACTATCAGGGTGTGGAAATGATCTACCGTCCACAACGGAGCAAGAGACTGCGTCGTAAACTGCCGCGTGGTGCAAAGCTGAGGGTTTATGTGACATTTTTCAGCTATGATATGAGCCGGATTATAGCGTCCAATATGCCGGATGGTGATTTTTCTCCAGATGTTTTCCATAATATCCCTCTTTTGTTTCAGCCTGGGACAGAGAATGATTTTTTGGCGCAGGCCAAAAAACAGCATCTGGATAAAAGTTTGGACGATTGGCAGATCGGTCCGTATACACAAAATATGGATGAGGGGTTTGCTGTGAAATGCCAGCTGGGAACGCGCTTCGTTTTTGCAGCACGCTGGAAAGCATTGCCTTTCGGTGTGGATACGTGTCAATATGGGCTGGTTTTTGAAAAAATGCTGGATGCTAAAGATGCTTTTTCATTAGAAGATTCATATGTACTGATCGATGCTGATCTGCATATGAGATATATAACTTCTCTTGCGGATGATGGAGATGAACAAGCAGCCTGGGGTAAAGCTTCAGAAGTTTTGTATCTGTATCTTTCTCAGGAGTTCCTGCGGCAGGCACGCATTAAGGCAGGAAACAAGGAAGCGGTTTATTTTAATCATTGGTCGCGTTTGATGAACGAATTGTGCGCAGAAAAAGAGAAAGGCTCTCATTATACCCGTTGTACTTTGGAAATCACTGCACCAGAGGGCAATGATGAACAGATGCGCTATGTATCCGTGCAAGCAGATTGTGTGGAGCAGTATCGTAAGAAATGCGATAAATGGCTGGATAAGCAGCAAAAAGGGAAAAAAGAAGCACGCAGATGGCACAGACCAGAATTTTTTGTCCTGATATCAGGCGATAATGGTGTATCACGCAGAGTAAATGTGAATTTTACAGATGATAACGAAGAAATGTATTTCGTTTATGACAAAATCAGCAGGGATGAACTGGCGCGGGCTGATGGAGAACTTACCGTCTATTTGTGTTCATATCCGTATCCGGAATATCAACAGCGTAATGCACTGGAGGCATTCCGCCTGAGTAATATGACCAATCCGAAGCTCAAGGAGGTGATGTTCAATCTGTCGAACGAGTATTTTGATTATAATGACAGACAGATTGCCTCTTTACAGAATCCGAAGCTGCATGATAATTTACGGCAAATGCAGGCTGTTGCATGTTCTGTTGCAGCGAATGGTATGTTTTTTATCCAAGGGCCTCCGGGTACCGGCAAGACAACGGTAATCCGTGAGATTGTTGTACAAGAGCTCAGAGCCAAGCCTTCTGCACATGTGCTGGTCGTATCTCAATCCAATGTTGCAGTAGATAATGTGCTGCGTGGTTTTTTGCATGACGAATGTTTTGGACAGCTTATGGTACGCTGCGGCAATAAGGAGAATATTGCTGAGGATTTGCAGGGGCATGATTTCTTCAAGAAACTGCATGAATATCAAGCAGGCATCAGGCAGGAACTGCCTGGGGAATTGCAGCAGTATCGTGCAATGTGGAGAGGTATGCTGGAGGATAAAGATGAGGAAATACTTATTAACGAGTATCTTCTGGCTGATTTTCAGGTTGTCGGTGTTACCTGTGTTGGACTGGCCAATCAGCAATTTGGATTGGAGAAAAGTGAGTTTGATTTGGTTGTCATTGATGAAGCTGGCAAAGCCATGCCTGGTGAGCTGCTGCTGCCGATCAATCGTGCTCGTAAAGTCGTTATTATTGGTGACCATAAGCAGCTGCCGCCAGTTGTTGATCCGATATTATGCAGTCCGGAGAGTTCTTTGCAGGCTATCGATGTGTTGAGCGAGGATGAACGTGCTCAGTTCCTGGAGCAATCACTTTTTCAAAGGCTATACAAAGGTGCACATAAGAGTAATAAAATCATGCTGGATGTACAATTCCGTATGCCGCAGATCATCGGTGACTTTATCAGCAAGTATTTTTATGATGGTATGCTGCGAAATGCACCATTAGTAAAAGATAAGATGCCATTGTTCTTACGCAATAATCTTGTGCTCGTTGATGTATGTAATGATTCTGCCTGTCATGAACAGAAAACTGCAGATAAAAAAGGCTTGGTGAACTATCGTGAAGCTGAAGTTGTCGCACAGCTTGTGCGGCGTCTGCGTAAATTTTATGATGGACGGATTGTCATCATTACGCCGTATAAACGTCAAAAAAGGATTATCAGGGAGGCGTTGAGCTTCCTGCAGGAGCCAAGAGAAAAACTTAATGTAGATACGGTTGACTCTTTCCAGGGTGACGAGGCTCCTGTTGTCATTTATAGTACAACACGTACCCGATATTGTACCAATTTCTTTTCTGATTATGCGCGTATCAATGTGGCAATGTCACGGACAAATAATATGCTGTTCGTTGTGGCTTCTTCCCAATATTTACGAAAATATAAAGAGGTTCGTGCTGACCATGTCCTGCCTGCGTTAGCAGACTATATTGAAGAAAATGGTGTTGTATTGCCAGTGAAACAGTTATGGAATGATCATATGGATTGGAAATGGAATCCTGCAGCTATGATGCATAAATCTGAGCAAAGGCTGGAACATCCTGCGCAGGAGGTAACTCTGACAACAGAAGAATTCATGGACTTGCTGCCAGATGAGCAGGAAGCAGAAAATAGTTCTTCTGAAGATGAGAAGTTGGTTCCTTGTAAAAAGTGCGGTGCTATGCATCCTGCAAGTGTGCTGACAGAAGGTCTGTGCCCACTGTGTTTGCAGTACAGCGGCGAAGCGGTCAAGTGTCATGCCTGCGGCAAGGAATGGATATTTACAAATTACCAAAAATATGTCCTGCATGAGACGCGGCCTTATTATTGTGAGGAATGTGCGATGCTTGATTTGCATTATTCTTGCGAGCGCTGCGGTAATGATATCCATGTGAATCCAGAGTGGCATAGAAAAATGTTGTTTCAAGGGCAAAAGCCATTACGCTTTTGCAAAAAATGTCGTGATGAGGTTGTCGAGCGCAGGGTTTGCAGGGATTGTGGCCAGGAATTCGAAATTACCGGGCTGGATGAGCTCTTTATGGAGGAGAAGAGACGGGAAGGAATTGACTGGTCCTTACCTACCAGATGCAAAGCCTGCCGTTGTAAGAAACACAGCAATGCAGCCGGATGATTCCTAAGTTGGAGCTGTCATCGATTTGTCGATGACAGCTTTTTTATATCATCGATTCTCCCAACAAATTTCCCTAAAACCTGTCAAAACCCCTTCAAATTTGGTATAATCAAACGCAGGATAGTGCTTAATTGGTTTAAAGGTGGTATAATAGTAGGGACTTTTCATAAACTGGTAAGCGTAAATTATCGAAGGGGAGGAACCTCATGGAAAAACGAACGAATACGAACCGTCCGCAGCGTCGTGTGCCACAGAGGCGCAGCGGGGCTGCAAGGGTCGTTCTGGGCTTTTGCATTGTTGTGATGGTCATGATCGTGGGCATCGGCTGCGGCTTTTTGACGGCGAGTATGAATACAAGATCGAATCTGGCGGATGATATACGGCCGCCGGCTTCATCACAGATCTATGATATCAATGGCAACGAGATTGCAAATGTGCATGCGGCAGAGAACCGTGTGCCGGTGAAGATCACGCAGATCCCAAAAAATCTGCAGGATGCATTTGTTGCAGTGGAGGATGCACGTTTTTATGATCATATGGGCATAGACCCGCGCGGTATTTTGCGTGCGGTCTATTCCAATATTACTGGACGTACGATTTCTGAAGGCGGCTCGACGATTACGCAGCAGCTGGCCAAGAATGCATACCTCACGCAGGATCGTACGCTGAAACGTAAAGTTCAGGAAGTTTTCCTGGCTTTGCAGCTGGAGCGTCAGTATACGAAGCAGGAAATCCTCGAGCTTTATCTGAATCAGATTTATTTTGGTCAGGGAGCCTATGGTGTTCAGGCTGCGGCTCAGACGTATTTTGGCAAGAATGTCGAGGATCTTGATCTCAATGAATGTGCGATGCTGGCGGGTATTCCAAAGAGCCCGAACTATTATTCGCCGTTCAATAATCTGAATGCAGCACAGGAACGCAAGGCGACGGTTCTGGATCAGATGGAGAAATACGGCTATGTCAATGGCGTTACTGTTGCTAAAACAAAGACGGAGAAACTGAAGCTGATTGCTCCGGTCAAAAAGACGGATTCCACGGTTGCAGCGTATTTCATTGACTATGTGACACAGCGCCTTATTGACAAGTATGGCGCGGATGCTGTTTATAAAGATGGTCTGAAGGTCTATACGACGCTGGATATGGATATGCAGAAAGCTGCGGAGAATGCGATGCAGGCTTTGCCGAACCGCAAGACGGATGCGAATGGCATCACGCAGCCGCAGGGCGCGCTTGTTGCTATCGACCCGCATACCGGGTATATCAAGGCAATGGTAGGCGGACGCGGTACGGATCAGTTCAATCGTGCTACAATGGCTGTTCGTCAGCCGGGTTCGGCATTCAAGCCGTTTGTTTTCGCAGCGGCGTTGGAAAACAAGTTCACGCCGAACACGCTCATCGATGACAGTCCAATCAAGATTGGTGACTGGGCACCGCAGAACTATGAACGCACGTTCAGCGGCAAGGTGCCTTTGCGCAAGGTTGCAGAGCAGTCGCTGAATGTTCCGACGGTAAAGATTGCCCAGCAGCTTGGTATTGATAAACCGATTTATTATGCACAGGAGATGGGGATTTCTACCTTTGTACTGGATGGTCCGCAGAATGACCGCAATTTCTCAACGGCACTGGGCGGCTTGACAAAGGGCGTTACGCCATTGGAAATCACGAGTGCATACGGAACTTTTGCGAACAAGGGAATCCATGTCGAGCCGGTAGCTATCGTCAAGGTCCTTGACCGGAACGGCAAGGTGCTGGAGCAGGCTGATCCAAAGCAGAAGAGCGTCATCAGTGAGGGCAGTGCGGCAGAGCTTACGAGCATGCTGCAGGGAGTCATTGCCCATGGTACGGGTGCGCGTGCGAATATCGGGCGTCCGGCAGCAGGCAAGACAGGAACGACGAGTGATTACCTGGATGCCTGGTTCGTAGGCTATACGCCGGATCTCGTTGCAGGTGTCTGGATCGGTAACGATGATAATACGTCTTTTGGTACAGTGACTGGCGGTATGCTGCCGGCTGAAATCTGGAAGGCGTTTATGCAGAAAGCTCTGACGGGAACGCAGGCCAAGAACTTTGATGGTTCGGCTGCGGGGAAGAGCGACGGCATCGGTGAGATGACGGAGAGCAATAACAAGAAGAGCAGTAAATCTGATGAAAAGCCGGCGGCAGATCAGAAGAAGTCAGAGACGAATGCAGCGGGCAAGTCAGGAGATAATCAAAAATCACAGCCGCAGCAGGGACAGCAGGCACCTGCACAGCCGGCGGCACCAGCGCCAGCTGCACCTGAACCGGGCGGCGGTGTGTCGAAAGGCAAGAACTAATGGAAAACCTTGGGAAATGGAGAGAGTCGATTGGCAAATGTATTTGATACTTTAAAAGAACGCGGATTTATCGCACAATGTACAAATGAGGATGAAGTACGGGCAATGCTCGAAAATGAAAGGGTATCGTTCTATATCGGGTTTGACCCGACAGCAGACAGCCTGCATGTCGGTCATTTCCTCGGCTTGATGGCTATGGCGCATTTGCAGCGTGCAGGCCATCGCCCGATTTGCCTTGTTGGCGGCGGCACGGGAACCGTAGGCGATCCTTCGGGACGTACGGATATGCGCAAGATGCTGACCGATGAGGATATTGAGCATAACTGCAACTGCTTCAAGGAGCAGATGAAACGCTTCATTGATTTCAGTGAGGACAAGGCTCTTATGGTCAATAATGGTGACTGGCTGCGTGCGTTGAACTATATTGAGCTTCTGCGTGATGTCGGACCGCATTTCTCGGTGAACCGCATGCTTACGGCAGAGTGCTATAAGCAGCGTATGGAAAAGGGCCTGACCTTCCTGGAGTTCAACTATATGATTATGCAGGCGTATGATTTCATGGAACTGAATCATCGCTATGGCTGCAAACTTGAAATGGGCGGCGACGATCAGTGGTCGAATATCATTGCGGGCGTTGAGCTCATCCGCCGTAAGGATGCCACACCTGCCTATGGTCTGACGTTCACGCTTCTGACGAAGAGCGATGGCAAGAAAATGGGCAAGACTGCCGGCGGTGCGCTCTGGCTTGATCCGAAAAAGACGTCACCGTATGAGTTCTATCAGTACTGGCGCAATGTTGATGATTCGGATGTTGAGAAGTGCCTGGCATTGCTGACCTTCCTGCCGATGGAGGAAGTTCATCGCCTGGGGGCATTCAAGGATCAGCAGATCAATGAAGCCAAGACAATCCTGGCTTACGAGGTTACGAAGCTGGTTCATGGACAGGAAGAGGCGGACAAGGCAAAGGCTGCTGCGGAGGCGATGTTCGGTGGTCAGGGAACCAGCGCGGATATTCCGACCATTGCGGTTGGCGCAGAGGCCGTTGGTCAGAAACTGCTCGATGTCCTTGCTGCTAATGCGGTATTTGCTTCGAAGAGTGAGGGACGCCGTCTCATTCAGCAGAATGGTGTTTCTTTGAACGATGTGAAGGTCTCGGATGTTGACTATGTACTGGCTGAGTCAGACTTTCCGGAAGGCGCTGCACTCGTGAAAAAGGGCAAGAAGAAATATTATCGTTTGCACAGAGCCTAAGCTTTGCGTAAACCCTTAAAGTATGATAAAATAAAAAAGTTATAGTTCATATAAAGAAGGAGCTGTGTTCGTTCATGTCAGGACATTCCAAATGGGCAAATATCAAGAGAAAAAAAGGCGCGAATGATGCGATTCGCGGAAAAGTTACAACGAAAATTGGTCGTGAGATTACCATTGCAGTACGTATGGGTGGCGGAGATCCGACAGGCAATATGAGATTGAAGCTGGCCCTTTCCAAGGCAAAAGCTAATAATATCCCGAAAGACAACATTCAGCGTGCTATTCAGAAGGGCCTTGGAGCCGCGGATGGCAGCAACTATGAGGAGCTTACGTATGAGGGCTATGGCCCGGGCGGCTCGGCTCTTATGCTGGACATCCTCACGGATAACCGCAATCGTACGGCAGCCGATGTTCGTCATCTCTTCTCGAAGCATGGCGGCAATCTCGGTGAGACTGGCTGCGTAGGCTGGATGTTCAAGCAGAAGGCTGTCTTTATCGTAGAGAAGGAAGTATTCGATGATGAGGACGCACTCATGGACATCGTACTCGAGGCTGGTGCCGAGGATATGAAGTCTGAGGATGATGTGTTTGAGATTACGGCTGAGCCGGGTGACTATGATGCCATCGAGGCTGCTCTGGGTGAGAAGGGAATCGAGACTGCTTCTGCTGAGGTTACTATGGTTCCGGACACGACGGTCAAGCTTGAGGGCAAAGATGCAGATAAGATGATGAATCTTGTCGATGCACTGGAAGAGAATGATGATGTCCAGAATGTTTACGGAAACTACGAAATAGACGAAGAAGAATAAAAACAGGGCGGCCGCTAAGGCCGCCCGTGTTGTTTGGAGAAAAATTCATGTTAGCATTGGGAATAGATCCAGGTACAGCAATCTGTGGCTATGGCTTTGTCGAGTCACAGGGCAGCCGTCTGATTCCGCGAGAGTATGGTGCGATTATAACGAGTCCGAAAGCTAAGATGGAGGATCGTTTGCTCAAACTGTTCGATGGATTGGATGAGCTGATCAAAAAATATCATCCGGATGTCATGGGCGTTGAGCAGCTGTTTTTCAACCGCAATGTCACGACAGCGATTCCGGTGGGACAGGCTCGCGGCATCGTCCTGCTTTCGGCAGCGAAAAATGGGCTGGAGCTCGTGGAACGTACGCCGCTTCAGGTGAAACAGGCAGTGACAGGCTATGGCAAGGCGACAAAGGATCAGGTCATTTATATGGTCACGAAGATCCTTCATCTGCCGAAACCGCCGCATCCGGATGATGTTGCGGATGCTCTGGCAATTGCGATTTGTACGACGCATTGTATGAACAGCATAACCTGGCGGAATAAATTGTAAAAGGGGAATTCGATGATCGGTTATTTGCATGGAAAGGTCACGCATCTTTTGCCGGATTACTGCCTTCTGGATGTGCAGGGGGTAGGCTATCGGGTCTTTATTGCTGCATCTACGCGCAGCCGTCTGCATACAGGGGAAGAAGCCCTGCTTTTTACTCATCTGAGTGTGCGTGAAGATGCGATGATTCTCTATGGCTTTGCAAGTCAGCAGGAGTATGATTTGTTTCAGCTGTTGATTTCAGTATCCGGCGTAGGTCCCAAAGTCGCTTTGGGGATTTTGTCGGCAATCTCTGTGGAGAATCTCTGCCGGGCGATTCAGCAGAAACAGGCAGGGATTCTTACCAAGCTGCCGGGCATTGGCAAGAAGTCTGCGGAACGGCTGATTCTTGAATTGAAGGATAAGGTGAAATTCGCGGGTTCTGCCGATGATGAGGAACTGCTGACGCTGGAGATGGACGATGCTGTGGGCGATGATATGCTTTCGGAGGCGACGGCTGCTTTGCTGGCTTTGGGCTATACGCAGGCAGAGCTTGCTCCTGTGCTGAAAAAGTCAGCCAAATGTAAAACGGTAGAGGAAATCATTAAATTTGCTCTGAAGGAATTTGCGAAGAGGTGATAGAATATGGACGATAATGAAGGCCGCATTGTTGCTATGGATGAACAGCAGACTGATGACTGGCAATACAGCCTGCGTCCGCGCAAGCTTAGTGAATATATTGGGCAGGACAAGGTCAAGGACAATCTGTCCATATTCGTCAAAGCGGCGCTGTCACGCGGCGAAGCACTGGATCATGTACTGCTGTATGGTCCTCCGGGGCTTGGCAAGACAACGCTGGCCGGTATTATTGCCAATGAGCTCGGGGTGAACTTTCGTGTGACCTCGGGACCGGCAATCGAGCGCTCGGGAGATCTTGCCGCTCTTTTGACAAATCTGAGTGAGCACGATGTGCTGTTCATCGATGAGATCCACCGGCTTTCCCGCAGTGTAGAGGAAGTGCTTTATTCTGCGATGGAGGATTTTGCACTGGATATCATCATCGGCAAGGGACCGAGTGCACGCTCAATTCGTCTGGACATTGCACCGTTTACGCTCATCGGGGCTACGACGAAGGCCGGGGCACTGGCGGCGCCGCTCAGGGATCGTTTCGGCGTGATTTCCCGTCTGGAGTATTATGAGCCGCAGGCGCTGGTGCATATCATCAAGCGTGCGGCGGAAATCCTGGAAATTCCCATCGAGGAGCAGGGCGCGCTGGAGATTGCACGCCGTTCCCGTGGGACACCGCGTGTAGCAAATCGTCTGCTCAAGCGAGTACGCGATTTTGCCCAAATTGAAGGTGATGGAGTCATTACGGATGCTATTGCGGATGAGGCTCTGTTGAAGCTGGAGGTTGATCGGGCCGGACTTGACCATACAGACCGGCGCATGCTGGATGCTATGATCCGCAAGTTTGCCGGCGGACCTGTGGGGCTCGATACGCTCGCGGCTTCTATCAGTGAGGAAACAGATACGATTGAGGATGTTTATGAGCCGTATCTTTTACAGCTTGGCTTCATCAACCGTACGCCGCGCGGACGCATTGTGACGCGTGCTGGTTATGAGCATATGAATGTACCTTATCCGGAGGATTGATTGAGATGAAATTATTGCTTCATATGTGCTGCGGCCCCTGTGCCTGTTACCCGGTCAAAAAACTTCGGGAGGAAGGCTATGAGTCTGTTGGATATTTCTTTAATCCGAATATCCATCCGTATAAGGAATGGGAGCGCAGACTCGAAACGGCTAAGGAATTTGCAGCAAAGGTCGGAATGGAGATCCATACCGAGGAAGATTATCAGCTGCGCGAGTTCCTGAAAAAGGCACTGCCTGCCGAAGCAGTCGAGAATGGGCGCTGCCGCATGTGCTATACCTGGCGGCTGGAACAGACGGCCAGGTTTGCGGGCGAGCACGGCTTCGATGCATTTACCACGACGCTGTTTTATAGCATCTATCAACAGCATGAGCTGATGAAGGAGACGGCAGAGTTCTTTGCGCAGAAATATGGTGTGAAGTTCCTTTACGAGGACTTTCGCCCGGGATGGCAGGAGGGCATTGATATCAGTCATGAGCTTGAGCTTTATCGTCAGCCTTACTGCGG
>CAZTAP010000056.1:0-6301 GCA_964611665.1 uncultured Selenomonadaceae bacterium
CAGGAATAAAAATAAAAATCCCATCTCCTTCAACAGAGGTGGGATTTTTTCATGAAAATGTTTTCAAAAGGTGAAAACAAAAGGGTCGGATGATTCTTTATAATGGGTAGTGTGAAAGGGGGAGTTGGATGATACGGACATTTCCAAAGGACTTTGTATTCGGTGCAGCTACATCTGCATTCCAGGTAGAAGGAGGCGCCCGGGAGGGCGGCCGCGGTGCCTGCTGCTGGGATGGCTTCCTGCAAAGGCCGGATAAGGGCTTTGATGGAGAAGAGGCCAGTGATTTTTTCCATCGCTATCGTGAAGATATCGAGCGCAGCCGGGAGTTCAATCTGCAGGCGCTTACGATATCGATTGCCTGGCCGCGTATTTTTCCAGCTCCGGATGGCAGGGTCAACGAAGCCGGGCTGCAATACTACAGTGATCTCATTGATACCTGCCTGAAAAATGGCATCGAGCCCTATGTGGTGCTTTATCATTTTGATACGCCGCTCTACCTTTTCCAAAAAGGAGACTGGCTGGCTCAGGAAACAGCAGAAGCATTCCTGCAATATGCAAGGGTTTGTTTTGAGCGTTTCGGCAGCCGTGTGCGTCACTGGATCACCCTGAAAGATCCCTTCACGCTGGCTTCCGGGCAGTATATCACGGGACTTTTTCCGCCAAATGAGAAATTTGCGGTGAGCAAGGCCGTGGAGATGATGCATCGCATGATGCTCGCGCACAGCAGAGCAGTAAGGCTTTACAAAAGCATGAAGCTGCCCGGAAAAATCGGCATTGCGCACCGGCTGGAAGCTGCCTATCCAATCAAATGGCAGCCGGCCAATACACTCGCTGCCGATCTTGAGGATACGCTGGCCAACGAGTTCCTGCTGGATGCTACGCTTGCGGGCGGCTACCGGCCGGAAACCCTGCGCAAGATCAACCGCATCCTGCGCTATGAGGGCAGGAGCTTCGTGCCGAACGAGGCGGAGATCGAGGTCCTGACAGAGGCAGCCGGACTTACGGATTTCCTCGGCGTCAACTATTATTCCAGTCATTTCATTGAGTACTATGATGGTGAGAATAAGGTTGTCCATAACGCGCAGGGCAAGAAAGGCACAAGCACCTTTGCTATCCGCGGCATCGGTCGCAGGATCCACAAGACAGAGGTTCCCTCTACGGATTGGGACTGGTCGATTTTTCCGAGCGGCCTTTATGATATGCTGCTGCGCATCCGGGACAATTATCCGGCAAAGCCAATCTTCATTACGGAGAACGGCATCGGTATCCATGAACAGCTGCAGGATGGCAGCGTGCAGGATGACCGGCGCATCGACTATATCCGGCAGCATCTCAATGCCGTGCTCGATGCAATGGATGAGGGCGTGGAGGTAAAAGGCTATTTCATCTGGTCGCTCATGGACGCGTTGTCCTGGACCAACGGCTATGAAAAGCGCTATGGCCTTTTCTATGTCGATTATGAAACGCAGCAGCGGTATCCCAAAAAAAGTATGTATTGGTATAAAGATTTGGCAGCGAAGCGCATCATGCTCACCGTCAATGCTATTCAGACAAAAGGAGTCGATTGATATGAAATTACATAATACGAAAGCAATGCTGGCAGATGCCCAGAAAAATCATTACGCAGTACCGGCGTTCAACATCCATAACCTGGAAACCCTGCAGGTCGTTGTCGATACCTGCGAAGAAATGCATTCGCCGGTCATTCTGGCAGCAACGCCTTCCACGGTACGCTATGCAGACAAAGACTATCTCATTGCGCTCACAAGTGCAGCTATGGAAAAGGTTGATGTGCCAATCTCTTTCCACCTTGATCATCATGAAGATGTCGAGGAAATCGAGACTACTGTAGCTGCAGGCTGCCGCAGTGTCATGATTGATGCATCGAAGCTGCCGTTCGAGGAAAATATCGAAAGGGTCCGTGAGGTCGTAAGCTTTGCGCATTTGTGCGGTGCTTCAGTAGAGGCTGAGCTCGGCAAGCTCGTCGGCAAAGAGGATGATCTCGTGGTCAAGGATGCTGACAGCGCCTATACGAATCCGGAGGATGCCGTGAAGTTCGTTGCTGCTACGGGCATCGACTCTCTGGCGGTTGCCATCGGCACAGCACATGGTCTTTATAAGGGCACGCCGAAGCTGGATTTCGACCGTCTGAAGGAAATCCGCGCGCGTGTGGAGATTCCGCTTGTACTGCATGGTGCCTCGGATGTACCGGATGAGCTCGTACAAAAGGCAATCTCGCTTGGCATCTGCAAGGTCAATGTTGCAACGGATCTGAAGATTCCATTCTCGGATGCAGTCAAAAAGTTCTTCCTCGCACATCCGGAAGCAAATGACCCGCGCAAATATATGACACCGGGCAAGGAAGCAATGAAGGCGGTTGTACAGCATAAGATTGAGGTCTGCGGCAGCCAGAACCGCTATTAAATGTGGATTGAGGCAGGGATGAGCGATGATTTTAGTTGTGAATTTGAATGCATCTGTAGATAAGCGCTATGTATTGAAGGAACTGCGCAAGGACTCGGTCATGCGCGCAGCAAGCGTGGACAATACACCGGGCGGCAAGGGCATCCATGTGGCCAATGTTGCGACCATCCTCGGTGAGGATTGTATTGCAACGGGATTCCTCGGCGGCAAGTCCGGGGAATTCATTGCCGAGCGTCTTCAGGACTATGGCATCCGGCAGGATTTCGTGCAGGCCGCCGGTGCGACGCGTTCGTGTCTGGCTATCCTTACGGAGGATGGTGCACAGACTGAGATTTTGGAGCCGGGGCCGCTGGTCTCCGAACAGGAGCAGCAGGCCTTCCTGCAGAAATATATGAAGCTTCTGCAGCAGGCTGAGGTAGTTGTGGCGTCCGGCAGTGTGCCGCAGGGGGTACCGCAGGATTTCTATGCGGAGCTCATCCGGCGTGCACGCAAAGCAGGAAGGAAGTTCCTGCTCGATACGAGCGGGGAGCTTTTGGCTGAGGGAATCAAGGCACAGCCTTATTTCATCAAGCCGAACAAGGATGAAATCCAGGCTCTGACGGGCCGGAAAGTTTCTACGGAAGAAGAAGTCATTGCCGAGGTGCGGGGGTTTCTCGCACAGGGCATTGAGCTGGCTGTTGTCTCCCTGGGCGCAGCTGGCTCGATTGCAGGCTATCAGGATAAGATCTATCGCATTAAGGTCCCCCATATCGATGCGGTGAATCCTGTGGGCTCGGGAGACTCCTATGTAGCCGGCATGGCCGCAGCCCTGCAGCGCGGCCTGCCTATCGAGCAGGCGCTGAAGCTGGCGGCAGCCTGCGGGACGGCGAATGCATTGGAAGCGGAAAGCGGTTTCGTGCAGCGTGCAGTCGTCGAGGAACTGCAGACAAAGATTCAGGTAGACCAAGTCGCATGACAGGAGTTGTTGAAATGCTTTACACCTTGGAGAATGAGGATTTACGCATTACGGTACGGGAGCATGGCGCGGAGCTTCGCTCCCTGACGGAAAAAGCCGATGGCACGGAGTATCTGTGGAATGGAGATCCGTCCTGGTGGAAGTACAGTTCACCGGTGCTTTTCCCGATTGTCGGCAAGCTTGCGGGCGGTAAATACCGCATGGCAGGGAAGACATACGAGCTGCCGGCGCATGGCCTGGGGCGGATATCAGAGTTCCGGCTTTTGCGCCGGACAGAAAGGTCGCTTCATTTTGTGCTGGACTGGTCGGAGGAATCCTTGCGGAGCTATCCGTATAAATTCGAACTGGAGATTTCCTATACGCTTGAAGGCAGGACGGTGCGCGTCGGCTGGTGCGTGCGCAATCTCGGCGAGCAGCAGATGTTCTTTTCGATTGGTGCGCATCCGGCCTTTCGCTGTCCGATTGTACCGGGCGAGTCACGGGAGGATTGCTATCTGGAGTTCAGTCAGCAGGAAGAGGCAGCAAAGCTGGCAATCACGCCGGAATGCCTGCTGAGCCATCGACGTGAGCCGGTGCTCAGGGGAAAACAGCAGCCGTTGTCGGACGCATTTTTCCGCGATGGTGTGCTGATCTTTGATGATTTGCATTCGGACCGGATTACGATCCGTTCCCATAAGAGCGAAAAGTCGCTGAGCATAGCTGCACCGGGCTTCCCTTATTGGGGCCTTTGGTCGCCGGAAAAGGGCGGTGCACCGTTCATTTGCCTGGAGCCATGGTATGGTCATGCAGACTATGCAGATTTTTCCGGAGATTTTTCGGAGAAGGAAGGCAATGAACGGCTGGAAGCCGGCAAGGAGTTCAACGCAGAATATCAGATCGGTATCGGTTAAGACCGATGGAAGGACACGACAAAACAGGAAGCTCTGTTTTGTCGTGTTTTTTTAGAAAGCGCAGCCATATCCTCAGTCTGCCACATAATTAGAAAACGTTATCTAATGAAAGTGCAGAAAAATACAACATTCCTTTCAATTTCAGACAACTTCTTATTGATTCCTATTGAAAAGCTTTGTTATCAGAAAAAATAAAAAAGAAATATTTTTTAAAAAGGGCTTGCTTTTTAGTAAACAATTCGATATAATAAGAAACGTTAAAGAAAACGTTTGCTTTACAAGAACAAAGGAAAGCGTTTTGCTTGGCTGGGAAACAGGGAATCCCTGCCAAGTGTTTTTGCCAAAAGCAGCAAAGTTTCTTGCAGACAAATTAGAAAACGTTTACCAAAGAACTTTCGATGATGGATTACCAATCGGGATGAATATTGAGATGGGGGATTTTTATGAACGAGAATATCGTAATTACAATCAGCAGGCAGTATGGATGCGGCGGACGTGAGCTGGCCGAGATCCTGGCCAAAAAAATGAACGTGAAGCTGTATGACCGTCAGATTGTCCATATTGCCGCTGCCAAGCTTGGCATCAACGATTTGAGCGAGAGCGACCTGCTGGAGATGGAAAACAAGGTTCAGCCGCTTTCCATGAGCTTCATGCCGTTCCATTCCTTTGGAACACATATGGGGGAGTCCAGCCGCGGCATGTTCCTTTCTGAGATGAGCGCAATCCGCAAGCTCGCGAAGGACGGTTCCTGCGTAATCCTCGGACGCTGTGCAGATTATGTCCTGCAGAAGGATCCGAATATGTTCTCGCTGTTCGTTTGTGCAGATGATGCATACCGCGAAAAGAGAGGCAAGGAAGTCTATGATGGCAAGTCGCTTGAAGATCTGAATGAAGAGAACGAAAAGCGCGCACGGTATTATAATTATTATACGGGCAGAAAATGGGGCGAAGGCGCCAACTATGACCTGGTTGTGAATACGAGCAAGGTTCCGCTGGAAAAGATCGCAGATGGAATCATCGAATATATCAACACCATACAGAAATAAAATAAACCAGCAATGATATGAGGGGGATTTACAGTGGCAAACGGCAAAGGCAAGTTTTTGGCACGTGTAGCGTATGCGTGCGGTACCTTCGGACATGATTTCTTCTATGCCATGATTGGTACGTATTTCATGATTTTCGTAACAAGTAACCTGTTCAATTCGGATCAGAGCAATAGTGCATATATGATTGGTATCGTTACAACGATCATCCTTGTGCTTCGTATCGGTGAGCTCTTCATCGATCCGTTCATCGGCAACACGATCGATAAGACGAAAACCCGCTGGGGCAAATTCAAGCCATGGGTTATCGTTGGTGCAATCATCGCGCAGATCACGCTTTCCATCCTGTTCACGGATATGGGCGGCCTGACCTCAAGCCCGGTCATCTATCTGATCGTTTTCTCGATTTTGTATCTGATCATGGATGTGTTCTATTCCGCAAAGGATGTCGCAATCTGGTCTATGATTCCGGCTCTTTCCTTTGATTCTCATGAAAGAGAGATCACCGCAACGTTTGCCAGAATCGGTTCGGTATTCGGTGGTCAGCTTGTAACTATTCTCGTTATTCCTATTGTACTGCAGTTCTCCGTGAATTCGAATGGCGGTGCAGGTGATGCTTCCGGCTGGTTCGCATTTGCTGTCATCGGCGGCGGTATCGCAACACTCGGTGCAATTATCCTTGGCATCGGCACGAAAGAAGAGAACTCTGCTCTTCGCGAAAATAAGAGCGAAACATCATTTAAACAGGTTTTCTCCGTACTCATCAAGAATGACCAGCTTCTCTGGATTGCCTGTGCATATCTCGTATTTGGTCTTGGTCAGAATATCGTCAATAACTTTAATCTTTACTATTTCATCTATGTCTTAGGTGATTCTTCACAGTTTTCCTTCCTGGGTGTCATCAACGTCATCATCGGCCTTATGGCGGTAGCGCTTTTCCCGACACTCACGCAGAAGTTCAGCCGTCGTAAGCTGTTCATCTACTC
>CAZTAP010000056.1:6401-14152 GCA_964611665.1 uncultured Selenomonadaceae bacterium
GGTATCGTTGGTCTTACTGCGGTATGGGTTGGCATGACCGGCAAGGCTACGGCTGCAAGCATTACGCCGTCCGATCTCATGAACTTCCAGATGGTCATGTTCGCGATTCCAATCGTGCTCATCATTCTCGCTACGATCCTTTACAAGAAAAAGGTTACGCTTACGGAAGAAAAGCATGCGGAAATCGTCAAAGAGCTTGAGGAAAACTGGGATACCATCAATCAATAATTTAAGCTTGTGCATAACCGGGCTGCTGCATTGTGCAGCAGTCCGATTTTTTTCAGAAAGATATGAGGTGCATATTATGGAAACAAAGGCCTTTGATGTAACGAAACTTGCAGATCCGGAATATTTTGCAGAGGGTCGTCTGGCAGCGCATAGCGATCATGCTTACTTTGCTTCGCTGGAAGAAGCTGCCTGCCGGCAGAGCTCCTATCAGAAATCTCTGGACGGCCTCTGGCAGTTTACGTTTGCGCGTAATCTCGCGGAGCGTCCTGCAGGCTTTGAACTGCCTGAAACGGACTGCCATGACTGGCAGACCATCCGCGTGCCGGCGCATCTGCAGATGGAAGGCTATGGTGTGCCGCAGTATACCAATATTGCTTATCCCTGGGATGGTCATGAGGCCGTAAAGCCGGGCGAGGTACCGCAGCGCGAAAATCCGGCTGCGTCCTATGTAAAATATTTTACGGTACCAGAGGACTGGAAGAATACCATCATTTCTTTCCAGGGAGCGGAATCAGCGCTGGCGGTATGGCTCAATGGACATTTCGTGGGCTATAGCGAGGATAGCTTCACGCCATCGGAGTTTGAGCTTACGCCGTATCTGCAGGCCGGGGAAAATAAACTGGCGGTGCAGGTCTATCGTTTCTCGAGCGGCAGCTGGATCGAGGATCAGGATTTCTGGCGTTTTGGCGGCATTTTCCGTGAGGTATTCCTTTATACGAAGCCTGCGGTGCACCTCGATGATCTTTTCGTTCATGCTGTGCCGCGCAATGGCTATCGTGATGGCCGTCTTATGCTGGACTGCAAATGGAACAGTGCAGCGGAAAAGCAGCTGGAATATCAGCTGTTCGATGCAGCTGGAAAATGCGTGTTCACGTATAAGGAAACCCAGATGGGGGATGAGTCCCATGTTCAGGCTGATCTGAGTGCAGTATCGCTCTGGAGTGCAGAAAAGCCGTATCTGTACCGGCTGCTGCTCACCGTGCGCGATGAAAGAGGTGAGCTGCAGGAAGTCATTCCGCAGCAGATTGGTTTCCGTGAATTCTGCATGGACGGCGGACTGATGAAGATCAACGGACAGCGCATCGTATTCAAGGGCACGAACCGTCATGAATTTGACTGCTATCGCGGCAGAGCAATTGATCCGGAAGAAATCGAGCAGGATATCATCTGTATGAAGCAGCAGAATATCAATGCCATCCGAACTTCGCACTATCCGAACAACAGCCGCATCTATGAGCTCTGCGATCTCTATGGCCTTTATGTCATCGATGAGACGAATCTGGAAACGCATGGCTCCTGGCAGAAAAACGGCATCTATGCACCGGATGAGCGCACGGTGCCAAATGACCATGAAGAGTGGCAGGCGGCTATCCTCGATCGTGCACAGTCGATGCTGGAGCGTGACAAGAACCATGCATCCATCATTATCTGGTCCTGCGGCAATGAGTCCTGCGGCGGCAAGGATATTTTCGCAATGTCCGAGTATTTCCGCAAGCGGGATGCTTCCCGTCTCGTGCATTATGAAAGCATTTTCTGGGACCGCCGCTACAACGATACGAGCGATATGGAAAGCCAGATGTATCCGAAGGCAGAGGATATCCGTAAGTTCCTCAGGGAACATAAGGATAAGCCGTTCCTATGCTGCGAATATACGCATTCCATGGGCAACAGCAACGGCGGTATGCACAAATACACCGAACTTGCTTACGAAGAAGAGCGCTATCAGGGCGGGTTCATCTGGGATTACGTCGATCAGGCCCTTTGGGGACGTGACCGTTATGGCAGGGAAACCCTGCGCTACGGCGGCGATTTTGGCGACCGTTCGACGGACTATAATTTCAGCGGTGATGGTATTGTGTTCGCTGACCGCAAATTGTCGGGCAAGCTTCAGGAGGTGAAATTCAACTATCAGAATTTCACGCTGGAGCCGTCTGAGACAGAAGTGAAGATCCGGAACAGAAGCCTGTTCACGAATGTCAATGAGTTTGCGCTGCAGGTGACACTGCTGCGTGATGGTGCCCAGGTCTGGCAGGAAACGATGCCGGCACCATCGGTGCAGCCGGGCGGCCATGCTTCGCTTTCCTGGGAGCTTCCGTTCACGGCTGCCGGAGAGTATGTTGTCACGGCATCATTGCTGCTCAAGACGGATACGCGCTGGGCGTCCGCTGGACATGAAGCGGCCTTCGGTCAGGCTGTGCTGCAGAAAAAGCAGGCGGTGAAGGATGATCTGGGCAGCTGGCTCAGTGCTTCGGACCGCTGCATGAAACGCGCGCCGCTTGCTCCGGTACAGGCAAAGCCGCTGCGCATCGTCAAGAGTGATATCAATCTCGGGGTACAGGGCGATGGATTTTCTGTCATGTTCTCCAGCGGACAGGGCAATATCGTATCGTACCGGTACAATGACCAGGAACTGCTGGAGGAGATGCCGCAGCTGAATTTCTGGCGTGCGCCGGTCGATAATGACTATGGCAGCCAGTATATGAGCCAGTGTGCACAGTGGAAGCTCGCAAGCCTCTATCGCCGCTGTGTGGGTGTCGAGCTGCTTGACGGGCAGACGGCAGAAAAGCTGGCGTGGTTCGGGGAGCATGGCTTTGGTGAGTACTATGCAGATTGTGCTGCTGTACGCTTTACCTATGAGCTTGCGACCCAGCCGGTCTCCCGCTGCAGCGTGACCTATACGGTACAGGCTGACGGCGCGATCCGTACGGAGCTGGACTATCAAAAGGTGGAGGGCCTGCCGGAAATGCCGGACTTTGCGCTGCTCCTTACGATGACAGCAGATTATGATCAGATCCGCTACTATGGCTATGGCCCTGCCGATAACTATGCAGACCGCTCACAGGGCGCGAAGCTGGGCATTTTTGCAGCGACGGCACAGGGCGAAATGCAGCCGTATCTGCGTCCGCAGGAGTGCGGCAACCATGGCGGTATCCGCTGGTTCGAAGTCACGGACCGCAGGGGACGCGGCCTGCGCCTGTCCGGTGATGTGCCGTTTGAAGCATCGGCACTGCCTTATACGCCGCATGAGCTGGAGAATGCACGTCATGCCTATGATCTGCCAGCCATCCACCATACCTTTGTGCGCGCTTCCCTTGGGATGTGCGGTGTAGGCGGCGATGATTCCTGGGGCGCTCCGGTGCTGGAAGAATATCGCAAAAAGAACGAAACGAAGCAGTTTACATTCTGGATGAAGGGAATCTGAGGTGTCTGTTATGATAAATTTTGATCAGGAAAAGCAGCTTTTCCATTTGAAGAATAAAATGTTCAGTTATGTAATTGAACTGGTGCGCGGCAAGTATCTGCTGCATCGTTACTGGGGCCATGCATTGCGGGAATACCGCGATGCAGCGGCTCTGCAGGCCATCGACCGCGGTTTTTCGCCGCAGCCGGCTGCCTATGAGAATGAACGTACATTTTCCCTGGATGTCCTGCCGCAGGAATATCCGGCCTTCGGACATGGTGATTTCCGCATTCCGGCCTATCAGGTGCGCTGGGCAAATGGTACGGGAGTATCGGAGCTTTTCTACAAGAGCCATCGTATCTTTGCCGGCAAGCCAGCTCTGCAGGGTCTGCCAGCTTCTTATGCCGCTGCGTCCGAGGCCGAGACACTGGAAATCGAGCTCGCGGATACGCAGGGCCGTATGCAGGTGTTCCTGCTGTATACGGTCTTTGCTGATGCAGCCGTGCTCGTGCGTTCGACGCGTATCGTGAACAGCGGAAAAGAAAGCTTCCAGCTGCTGCAGGCAGCCAGTATGAGCCTGGATTTCTCCGATGCGGATTTTGAGCGCATCAGCCTGTATGGCGGTCATGCAAAAGAACGCAGCATTACGCGCCGCCCGGTTGTGCGGGGCATCGAGACGACGGCGAGCGCACGCGGCGCGAGCAGCCATCAGCATTCACCATTCCTGGCACTCGTGCGTCCGGATGCGGCAGAAGAGCGCGGAGAAGCGTATGGCTTCAGTCTTGTTTACAGCGGCAATTTTGCCATGCAGACAGAGGTGGACCAGTTCGATACGACGCGCGTGACGGCTGGCATCAATGCGTTCAATTTCAACTGGCTGCTCATGCCTGGCGAGAGCTTCCAGACACCGGAAGTCGTCATGGCATACTCGGCGCAGGGCCTGAACGGCATGTCACAGGCTTTCCATGGCTTTTACCGCGAGCATCTGCTGCGCGGCAAATACAAGAAAGCCCTGCGTCCGATCCTTGTGAACAACTGGGAAGCTACGTATTTTGACTTCGATGAAAAGAAGATCGATGAGATCGCTGCCTGTGCGGCTGAGCTTGGCATTGAGCTCATGGTGCTCGACGATGGCTGGTTTGGCAAGCGCAATGATGATAATTCCTCGCTGGGTGACTGGATCGTGAATAAGAAGAAGCTGCCGAGAGGTATCGAGGGACTTGCGGAGAAGGTCCATGGGCGCGGCATGAAGTTCGGTCTCTGGTTTGAACCGGAGATGGTCTCTGAGGACAGTGAGCTCTATCGTGCACATCCGGACTGGATCCTGCATGTGCCGGACTATGCGCCGTCGTTCAGCCGTCATCAGCTCGTGCTGGATCTTTCGCGTCCGGATGTCTGCGGCTATATCGTGGATGCGGTGAGCAAGGTCCTTGCTTCGGCACCGATTGATTATGTGAAATGGGACATGAACCGTCATATCACAGAGGCCGGCTCGCAGCTGCTGCCGCCGGAGCGTCAGGCAGAGGTGCCGCATCGCTATATGCTGGGCCTCTATGATGTGCTGGAACGTATCACAAGCCGTTTTCCGGAGGTATTGTTTGAGAGCTGCTCGGGCGGCGGCGGCCGGTTCGATGCAGGTATGCTTTACTATATGCCGCAGACCTGGGCCAGCGATAATACAGATGCCATCTGCCGGCTGAAGATCCAGTATGGTACGAGCATGGTTTTCCCGGCGATTACGATGGGAGCCCATGTTTCGGTCACGCCGAACCATCAGGTAGGCCGCCTTACGCCGCTGCAGACCAGAGCTTTTGCCGCGATGTCGGGAGATTTTGGCTATGAGCTCGATATCTGCTGTATGAGCGATATGGAAAAGGAAGCGGTGAAA
This sequence comes from uncultured Selenomonadaceae bacterium, assembly GCA_964611665.1. Classification (GTDB taxonomy): domain Bacteria; phylum Bacillota; class Negativicutes; order Selenomonadales; family Selenomonadaceae; genus CAZTAP01. Next base: position 11,699 of record CAZTAP010000056.1, read on the forward strand.
AAGCATATTGAGCTTTACAAACGCATCCGTCCAACCGTCCAGCTTGGCAGCTTCCGCCGCCTGAAGTCGCCGTTTACAGGCAATGATACGGCCTGGACATTCACGAGCCGGGACGGACGTGAGGTCGTCGTGATGTATTTCCGCGAGCTGGCTGAGCCATGCGCGCCGGTCAGTGTGCTGCGCCTTGCTGGTCTGGAGGAGGAAGCAAGCTATCGGGTGGCTTCTTATTATAGTCCGGAGCGCATGTCGCATGATTTTGGCGGCGAAGCAAGGAATACACTGGAAGGCCGGTCATTCTACGGCGATGAGCTCATGTATTCCGGACTCACGATCGAGAAGATCGATGCGGATTTCGCAGCGTATCTGTGGATTTTGGAAAAAGAGGACGAACAATAAAGAGGGCTGCTGCAAAGCGGGGAATCGCTTTGCAGCAGCCCTTTATCCGTTTCCTTAGAAAAAAGCCTCGAGATGCAGAGCAAGGATGGATACCCGGATGCTGCTGCCGTCCGGTGTAAGGGAAAGGCGTTCGCTTTCCTCATCGGCCATGACCTGACGGCCCTTGAAGTAGCGCAGGGTGCCGAGGATGTTTGGCGCGATGGCATATTGTCCGCCAATCTCCCAGCCGCGCAAGCCGTAAGCTGCGCCTTCATAGGTCGGTGCAAGGACAGCAGCCTGAGCGATATAACGATAGGCGCCATATAAGGTAAAGGAACCTGCATAGTGCTGGTCAGCATTGCCGTAGAACAGGCCAAGGTTATAGGCATGCTTATAGGTGCTGCTGATTTCGCCCTGTGTATTCCAGGCATAGCCTGCCTCGAAGCGCAGCCTGTCGCTGAGATTGCCGCCGATGCCGATATTCCAGATATCGGCATCGGTATCCTTGTAGAGGCCGCCGGCATAGTTCTCAGAGAGACCGGTGCGGTTCGTGACACGGTAAAAGCCGAGCGCTGTATTGAAGCGGCCGGTTGGTGCATAGTACAGGCTGAGGCCCTGAAAGGAGGCAGCTGCATCATAGGACAGGCTATCGGCCAGCTGGCTGCCGCCGGCTGCAAAACCCAGCACGCTGCTCCAGCGGCCGTCCGGGCCGATGCTGTAGCGTCCTGCGGTAAAGGCTCCTGTGAATTTTTTGTGTCCGACCGTTACGCGCGCACCGGAAACCATGTTATCGAAAACCAGTCCCTGATCGGTATAGAGCGGGAATTTTCCAAGATCATAGGTCATTGCCCCATAACTGCCAGTGACCCAGGCACGATCTACAATGAGCTGCAGATCGGAGGATGTGCTGAAGTCCATCGCCCAGTCTGTGATGAGGTCAATATGCGTGGAGGCACGCCAATGGTCATTGATGGTGATGGAAGGGTCGAGGCGGAAGAGCAGCTGGTTGGAGCGGCCGCTGTTGTCATCGCTGTGCTCATCCATGGCACGATAAGCCGTATATTCGACTTCTCCGCCGAAGGTGATGTTGTCGGCTCTTTTTTCGAGGCTGCTGATGCGCAGGCCAAGAGTTTTGAGCTCGTCGGCAAACTCTGTCTGAAGCTTTGTGAGCCGGGCCGCATCTGCTGTGTCTGCCTTGTCCGCAGAGGCCATGGCCCGGGCGACAAGCTCAGCCATTTCATAGCGGGTCAGGGTCTGGCTTTTCTGCAGGCGCTGGACGAGAGGACCCGTCACGAGCTTGTCTTTTGCCAGAGAAGACAGTGCATCATAGGCCCAGTGGTCAGCCGGAAGCTCAGAAAATGGATTTTCTTTTGCAGAGGCAGGCGGTGCCGGAAGCAGGAGAAGGACGAGCAGCGCAGCGGCTGGCAGGCATTTTTTCATCATTAAAGTAGCTCCTTTGAGCGTAAATCATCATGAATCCATCTTAACATTGATAGTAAGAGGATTCAAGGGCTGCAGAAATTTGCAATTTATCAATTTTCTGCAAATAAATATAGAAAACGTTTACAGAAAATCATTGACAAGCCGTTTTCTATGTAGTATCATAATATTTGTAAGAAACAAACGAGCTTAGGTCAATCATTTGATAAGGGCTTTATTTTTTCCCTGATAGAGTAAACGTTTACCACTTCCGCTCGGAGCGGACATCAATATGAAGCTAATTGGAGGAGTAGTAATGGAAATTTTACAGGAAATGAAAAAGGTATTCGCAGAGCATTTTGGTGTGCAGGAGACAAAAGCGTTCTTTTCCCCAGGCCGCGTAAATCTCATTGGTGAACATACAGACTATAATGGCGGTCATGTTTTCCCATGTGCTATTTCTCTTGGAACCTACGCTTTGGTGGCAGCACGTTCAGATCATAAATCCCGCCTTTTCTCGATGAATCTCAAGGATGCAGGCGTCATTGAGTTCCCGATGGAAGGACTTGCCTATGATAAGAAAAACGATTGGGCGAATTATCCGATGGGCGTGATCCGCATGTTCGAGGATGCCGGCTATAAGGCTTCCCATGGCTTTGA
>CAZTAP010000057.1:0-13971 GCA_964611665.1 uncultured Selenomonadaceae bacterium
AATTTCACAACCGTTCCATTCATCGCTGCCTCAAAATCAAAGAGATCACTACTTACCGTCTGAGTATTCGTTCCAGCTGCCTGCGGCTGACTTCCTCCAGCCAGACAAACCACCGAAATCGCTGCCAGCAAAAAAACACCGGCAATACACAATAACCTTCGCATTCAAACAGCCTCCCCTCACATCTTTATTTCTTATTCTAATACAGCATACGCACGCATTTGTTTTCAGGCAATAAAATTCCCAATTTATACTTCTCTCTTATTTATACCATTTCTTTCTGAAAATTAGCTGGAAGCCGCCCTGAATTTACTGGGTTCCGCCAAATTTAGGAAAAAAGTACAAAAAAAATATTCTATAGGCAATAAGCCTATAGAATACCCTGTCATTCAAGTTCCCTGACCATCTGCAGCGCAATCCATTCTTTTTCACTCTATTTCCAAAGAAATACTCCTTCCAGCTTTCCATTCTCCAGTTTCACTGTCTTCTGTCGTTCATTTCCATCCGGCAGGTCCAGACAGATTGTTTTAATATAAACTCGATTGCCATCCGGAAGGTCGATGACCAAATCCTCTTGCGATACCTTTTGCGACTTCATTTCGGGATATTTCTTGCATAGTGCATCGATGGTATATTGGATATCATAGGTCCAAATCTTACCATCCGGCGTCTTTAGCACCACCTTTCCCTGCTTGATTTTCGTGGATTGGATGACGGCTGCCTGACGATAGCCATCGACAGACAGTATCCCGGATTCACGTTCAGCGAACGTAATATGTTTCTGCTGTGTCTGTCTTGGCCAGACTTTTTTCATTTCGCTGCTCATAATGCTGGAATCCCGCAGCTGGCGGACAAAGGAAAAATGGTACTCTGAACCATCCGTCATCAGGTAATCATACGAGCTCTTCATTGCCTCTGCATCCTGGATTGTTGGATCGGCCGACACGATTTCGCCCTGGACATACATGCTGTTTTTTTGCAAAAGCTGCATGATGCGTGCCTGCTGCTCCATACTGGCCAGGTCAATGATATTCAGCGGTGTCAGGGAAAATATGAGACTGCCGGCCGCCAGTGCCAAAAACAGCCGGCACGGCAAGGCCTGGAAATAACCCAGCACCAGCGTATAAATACCATAAGCAAGGCAAAGCAGCGAAAGGACCAGCAGCCAGGTAAGGCCATATGCCTCATAACGCGTCCATATACATAAAAATTGCAAAAAGAACATCGGGATAAAGAGAACACCGCCCCATTTCAAAAAGCCCTGAATGATCTTATGCTTGTTCTTCTTCTGCAGACAAAGATAAAAAATCACATAACCGAGCAAAGCAAGAGAAACATACCAATGAACCTCTGCAACAGGCAGAATCCCTTCCGACAGGATTTTCAGGACATAGGCATAGAGTATGAACAGCAGCACGCCATATACCGGAAGAACAAGATAGCTCAGGATTTTTTCCAGAGCGGTCATATCCGGTATCTGCTTTTCTCTGTCCGGCAAAAAGCCCAGGAATACCTGCCAGCCCATCATAAAGATAAAAAAGAATTTCAGGATGGCATTCCATCTGGAAGGCAGTATGAGCAGCAGGATGGAAAAAGCATTCTTGCAAAGCTCCAACATCCCGACCAGAAGTAAAGCAGCGAACGCAGCTTTAAGCAGCAAACACAGCAGAGCCAGAACACCGCGCTCGCGTCCTTTGCACGACAGCAGGCAGTAAAAGCCAAAAAATCCCATGGCTGCTGCCAGACCGCTCAGGGCAAGCACAGCATAATTATCATACAGGATAAATGACAGCAGGTAGTTGTTCAGCACAATGAACAGCAATGTGCTGCCTGCACAAATCCCGATCTCCCTGCGCCCTGGCTGCGCCTGCTTCCGCTCAAAAAAGAGCACCGGCAGGACAGCAAAAACAGTTCCCAGGACAAGGGCTGTCGCAAGGTTCACATAAAAAACAGGCAGCTGGAACATGCCTGCACTAAGGTACAGAAACGTGATCAGACTCAAAAAAGAGGACACGGCAAAGCGGTGCATACCTCCTCTGCATTTCCCATACAACAAAAAAATCGTGTGCTTCAACTTCATTTCATTCATCCTTTACATTGCAGATAAATTCCGCTCTCCGAATAATTTTCTATAAGCATGCCGAAAAAAGAGCATCCGAAGGAAGCAGCATTTCCCCAAAAAGTTTTCCCCTCATTATTACACGCCCATTATATCATTCCATTCTGAAAAACATCTGAAAACAAAAAATGGTTTTCACAGACACCTGCCTGCAAAAACCATCTACACACTATTTTAAGGAAATCATCTGCGGCAATCTGAACCACCTTATTCATCAGCGTTTCCTTAATTAAATCTGTTCGCAAAACGGACTGGCCAAAAGACCACTTTGGGTGATGAGCTGCGCCTGTGGAAAATAATTTTTCCAGCCATAGCGTACCGCCGTCGGATGCTCAATGAGCGGCTGCGTCACAATGACCCGGTCAGCCCCGGCAATCCTGGCCTTCGCCGTCCGGAAACAACCATCGCGCCCGCAAAGCTCGAACCCCTGCAATTCCTGTCCATTGGCACAGAATGCATCCCCGGGCGAAAGCACGAACTCAGCCTCTACACTGCGTCCTCTGCGGCAGACAGTTTTGCAAAGCGGAGACTGCCCGGACCTGCCTGCATGGTAAAGCATCTCTTCCGCAAGCCTTGCCAGCCGCATTGCAATCGGATGCTTATCCGCCGGATGCACATTATATGCCTCTCCTGTATCGAGCGTGACAACCAGACCTGTCTCTTCTGTGCTGCGCACAGCCTGAAGCTGCGCATCCCGCAAACGTGCCCAGGAATCCTGCGGCTTTTGCTCTCCTGTTTCCTCATAAGAAGGCAGCTGAACAATAAGAAAAGGAAGCCTCGGTGAGGTGAAATCCTTACGCCAATTGAAGATGAGCGCCTGCAGCAGCCGGGCATAGAGCTCCGGATGGGAAGTATCCTCTTCCCCCTGATACCATAGCACAGCCTTTGCCCGATAGGGCACGATTTTCTGCAGCATTGTATGATAAAGACCGCATGGCCGTACAAAACATTTTCTGCCTGCCGGAGGCGGCCATGGCGTATGCCCGACCTTGCGCTTAACCTCATTGAGCGGCTCATGCGGATGCTCCTGCTCATAGTCCGCCAGCTTCTGCTCGTAAACCGCAACAGCATGCTGGTATGCTTCCATCTGCTCATCCTCATCTTCATCGGATAAGCAGGCAACCGCTTTCTGATAAGGCAGCCAGTAGACATCCTGAAGCTCTGGATCTGCATTCAGTGCCTGCTCCGAGAGCCAGCAGGACGCAGACGTTCCACCTTTACTGCAGTTGATGATTCCTACCGGAACCTGCTGCCTCGCTGCAATCTCCTGCGCGAAATAATGTGCAATCGCCGAGAAATGTGCTGCGCTCTGCGGCGTACAGATCTCCCAGGATGCCTCTGGCAAGTCCGGCACGCGTCTGCCGCCATCCTCAAACTCAATGCGCGGCAGATCATAGTAGCGGACTGCTTCCTGCTCCGCTGCCGCGATGGCTTCTTTGCCATGAAGTTCATCCTGCAGCATGAACTCCATATTGGATTGTCCGGCCGCAATGTACACATCACCGAGCAAAACATCCTGCAGAACCAGCAGATCATCACCACAGCTGATTTTCATCGTAAAAGGTCCGCCAGCCAAAAGCGGGGTGAGTATGACACGCCACTGACCATTTGCACAAACAGCAGCCTTTTTTTGTCCGCAAAGCTCAACCTGTATTTTCCGTCCATTCTCAGCCGTTCCCCAGATTGGTATGGCCGCCTCACGCTGCAGCACCATATGATCCGTAAAAAGCGGGCTCAGCTCAAATAATCTTGGCAAATTTCTCATCCCTTTTGTTGTAAAAAGTTATAGACCGCACCCAGGATATTTGCATCGTTGCCAAACTTGCAGCAGGCAGCCTGCGGCACGACTTTGGCAATCTGCACCTTTGCAAGGATTTTCGCAATACGCTGATCCAGCTCGTCCTTCAATTCCGGACGCGCGCTGATGCCGCCGCCGATGACCGTGATTTCCGGATCATATGCATATTGCAGATTATAGACCGCCCGGGCCAAATGATCATACATGAAATCAATGGCCGCCATAGCATCGGTATCTCCTGCTTCACGCAGCTGAAATGCCTTCTCCCCGTCCAGGCTCCCTTCCGGCAGGCCCTTGCTCTTTTCCAGGCGTCTGACCATCGGCACTGTGGCCGCAGCCTCACTCAGGATCATCGCCTCATCATTGACGACCATATAGCCGAACTCACCGCCATGCAGGTGTGTGCCATGATGGATACGCCCATCCTTGATGACTGCTCCGCCAATTCCCGAGCCGCATACCAAAAATACTACATCCTTGCAGCCTGCTGCAGCACCAAGCCAGCACTCACCAAGTGCTGCACAATTCGCATCGTTCTCCATCGCAGCCGGAAGTTCCAGCGTCTGCTGCAGGCGTGTCTTTAAATCAAAATTATGAATATATGGAATCGAGCTGGAGCCGCCAATGACTCCCGTACGATCATCTACTGCCCCCGGCAGACTGAATCCAGCTCCGGCAAAAGTATACTGTTTCTGCAGCATATCCTTGATTTCTTTAAGGCTGCACAGCAGACTTTCCAGTGAATCCTGCGGCGTTGCAAACTTGCCTTTTTCCCTGATTCTGCCCTTCTCATCAACCACAGCATACTTCACACTGCTGCCACCTGCATCAAATCCCAAAATCTCCATGCTTTCCCTCCTGTTTAGTAAAAAGATATATTATTTATTAATATTATATACCCTTTTTGCAATTATGAGAATACCTTTTATATAAAAATAAAAACTGCAAAACAAAACATTTCATGCATATGCTTTGTCTTACAGTTTCTTTCTTGACCTTAACGATCGATCTGAACATTCAGCACACCATTCTCCCTGGCCAGGGAAGCAAAATGCTGCATCTCTTCCTCGGTAAAACGCGGTGGATTCTCTTCAAAACAATACGTACGATCAACAAGATGGTATTTGGCAGCTGCCAGCGGATTATAGTTCAACAGCTCATAGGAAACATCCCGGTAAATCCCGGAAATGAAGCGGCTGATGGAAACAATATTTTCCTCCGTCGCCGTTATCCCCGGAATCATTGGTGTACGCACCGTAACACATTTGCGATGGGCCGACTCCAGCAGCATGCGCAGATTCTGCTTGATGCGTCCATTATTTACCCCGGTATATTTTTTATGCTGCTCACTATCGAAAAGCTTGAGATCCGCAAAAATCTGATTCAGATATGGCTGTACGCGCAGCAGTGCATAAGCCGGAACATAAAGAGCTGTCTCGATTGCCGTATGGATACCCCTCTGCTGCAGATGCTCCAGCAGTTTTGCAGCAAACTCCGGCTGCAGCAGCGGCTCCCCGCCGGAAAGCGTCACTCCGCCGCCATGACGGAAGAACGGCTCATCTCTGAGTACCTCCTGCAAAAGCTCTTCAAACTCAACCTCACGTGCATCCCAGACAAGCGCTCCGGAAGGACAGACCTCCATGATCCGGTCCCAGTTCTCCGGCTGCAGCACATCGAGCTGCAGCGTATGATCCGAGTCAAGGCGCACGCCGCCATGACGTGCCGTTTTATAGCACATGCCGCAATGAATGCATTTCTTTGCGAAGTAAACCGGACGCCGGCGCAGAGAAATCCCTTCCGGATTATGGCACCATGCACATTGCAGCGGACAGCCCTTGAAAAAAACTGTCGTGCGTATCCCGTCACCATCATGCGTTGAAAAACGCCGTATATCAAAGATTTTCCCTTTACGATCTTCTGTATCCATACAAATCCTTCGCTTCCTATTGTTTATTATTATAATTATTATTTACTCTTGTTAATATACTATTGTTTATTATTGTTGTCAAGAAAAAAAGCCTGTGGACTGCTCCCCAGGCAATCCACAGGCTCTTTGATTTTCTTTTTACGGCTTAAGCATGTCCTTTTTCTGTCTCAATCCTGCTATGCTTCAGCCTTTCGCAACACGAAATCATTCCATCGAAAAATCTTTCACTTTTACTGACAGCTTTGCCAAAAATTACAATCGGAATATTTCGAAAATACTGTTGACTTTATCGTCAACTTCTTTTATAATTAAGGTAACAAAAGAAAAGGAAAACCGGTTGCGATGATGGATAACGAAAGAGGAGAATCTCTAGTAAGTATCCTAGCAAAAAGCAGCGAGGCTGCTGCAGGAATTGGAACCAAAACTGAACGACACATTAGTCAACAACGGAATCTACTTTCTCCAACGTCGAGGTTGGTCAGTGATTAACGAGTGACAGCGTGAACAGTTACTAGTCAGGTGGAGCTGACAAAGCAGGAAAGCTTCGAACATGTAAGGCGCAGAGCGAAAGCTTTGGAGGGAGAAAAAGGATGGCAGCAATCGAGTAGGGTTGCTGAGCGATGTGCATGAGAGAAGCAAAGTCGTTCAGGGTATCCAGGATGATGCAGAAGCATCGCAGGTTCGTTCTTTTCAGATGGGGAAAGGCCGCAAGTCGTGCAAAGAAACGATTTGCGGCCTTTCCTTTTGTCTGTTAGTCTTTCTTTGCTTTTTGCAAAGGGAAGATCAGATCATGCAGTTTCTCCTCCTGCAAAAGGCTTTCCAGTCCATCCGCAGCCAGAGCTGAAGCAGTTCCATCCGGAGCGTATTCGCTATGGAAGGACCGCGATACAGACCGATGGATGACCCTATCCTCCGCTCGGTTATAGCCAACGAGCTGCAGTGAGACATCGCTTTCGAGCCAGGTGTCGCCCTCCCAGTTCACATGCGTATATTCCCAGAAATTCGTCACAACGAGACCCACAACGACATCCGCCTGCAGTTTATCGGCCAGCGGCTTCATTTCATCCTGCAGATGCACGTGTTTCCCAGACTGACTCTGACGCAGCTCCGTATCCACCGCAGCCAGGGCCTCCCGGCAATCCTTCTCAGGCAGAAGCTCCACGACCTTCAGCGTACCATTGAGCGGAACATGGAATTCCCTCTCGAGCCTGTCCTGCAGTGCATACTCTGTCTCTTCGTAGATTCCTGCACCATTTGTCATGATCGGCAGGATGGCAATACGCTTCGGCGTTCCGGCTGCCAGAGCCGTATCCGCAGCGAGCAGCAAAATCAGCAATACGAAGGGCAGGTAAACATATTTTTTCAGCATAGACCGTTCCCCCTTATCGAGTTTTATCCTTGTTCTTGCTTGTTCGACAAAATACTGCCTGCTTCCTGCCGCGAAGACAGAAAAATAGCTGCTGACACGCATGTGCCGCAGCTATTTTTCTTGCTGCTTCAGAGGTTCCCCATCTGTACCTTCTGCAAAAGCTCGCCGAGCAGTTCCTGACTAAAGGCTGCTGGTGACGCATTGACGGAATACGTACCTGCAAATCCCTTTGTTTCCTCCAGCCGGATACTTTCTCCTGTGCGCTGATTCCAGCCCAGAAGCTGCATGGTCATCACATATTCCGTACCCGGTGTGCCCCCGCCGCTTTCACCTGCAGCCGTATACCCTCCGCCGCCAATGCTCCGGCTGGTGAACCGGAATCTTTCCACAACAGGACAAAGCACCAGATCCGCCTGCAGCCGGACTGCTGCATCCTGCAGATTTTCCGGCAGACTGCGCGAAGCATCTGCTTTGACAAGGCTCATCCAGCCGGTCAGATCACTGAGCGGTCTGCAGAATTCCTGCTGCATCCGCTGATCCAGTCCGGTCAGCACATCCTCATCAAGCCAGCCCTGTGCATCGACTGCTGGCAGAACAGCCACGCGCAAGGACTGCGGTGCTGCTGCGAGCACGCTGCCGCTGAAGAGCAGCAGGCAAAGGATGCCCATTAGAATCGTTGTGAGTTTTTTCATGATATTTCCCTCCTCGTATCTTGATTTGTCTCGATTATAGCACAAAAAATTTGCCCAAAAACGATTGCTGTCCGCTGCACAAAGAAAAAGTCAGCAGTGAATGACAAAGGGAAAAAAAGAAGAGGAAAAAGCCCAAAAAAGGATAGACTTTTTCCTCGGAAATAATTACAAATTACCGTTTAGCGTCTACTAACCAAATCAACTGTTCAAATACCCGAAAAACCTTTGTGGATTTTCGATCAGCAGCTTTCTTACCCCATCCTCACCGATGGCTTTTTTCAGTTCCGGTACGAGCCCCTGCAGGATATAGCTGAGTCCTGGCTTGCCGCCATAGGAACGGAAATAACTTTTCTTTCCCATATCCCCTGCCACCATGAGCTGATTGCCAAAACCTGCGGAAAAAAGCTCCGCAAACATCTTCACGCGCAGTGCATCATGATCCGCAAGCTCACGGCCAACATGGTCAAAGCAGACAAAGACACCGCGGCGCAGGATTTCTGCTGCATATTCTGTATCCTGCCGACTGTCGATATGGCAGAGCAGGATACGTCCGGGGGCAACCCCTGCTTTGAGCAGCAGATCTGCCTGCTCGATTCCCATCGTTCCTTTTTCCGTATGCGTGCTCACGGGAATATCCATCTCCCGCTGCACGGCCGCTACGATAGAAAAAGCGCGCTTTTCTCTGGCAGTCATGGTCTGCAGGCTCGTGCCGCATTTGATGACGCCTGGTTGAATATCCGTACCATCGATGCCCTCGGCGATTTCCTGCTCCAAAAGACTGCCAATCACACCATCGCTCTTTTCATCAAACCAATCCGGAATGAATTCATCCTTATGAAACCCTGTAGTACAAATGATATCCGCCTTTGTTTCCCGGGAAATATTCTGCAGGCCCTCTGCATCACGGCCATAATTGATCATGGTCATTTCCACCAGGGTCTGGCCGCCAGCTGCCCGAAAAGCTGCTGCTTCTGCGCTGCTTTTTCCCAGATCATCCAGCGTATAATCCTCATATTTAGGATCCGGACTGTTCGGTTTTACCAGCAGATGCTCATGTGCATAGGTAATGCCAAGCTCATCTGCCCGCTTTTTTCCCTTGACCGTCATTGCATAATTCATCAGATGTCCCTCCCTTAATGAATAGCCTTCTTTTTGAATCTGCCGCCTATGATATCATGTACGGCATTGATTGTGACAAAGGCATTCTCATCCTTTTCCAGCACGATTTCCTTAAGCTTGTCGACCTCCAGACGTGTCACGACCGAATACAGCACCTTTTTCTCATCTCCTGTGTAGCCGCCCTCGCCATGCAGCAAGGTCACGCCCCGCCCCAGACGATCCATGAGCGCCGAAGTGATTTCATCGTGCTCATCCGTCACGATCATCACCGCATAAGACTCATCGAGCCCTTTAATCACCACATCGATCATCTTGGAAATCACAAAATACGCTACAAGAGAATACATGGCCTTATCCCAGCCAAACAGAAAACCCGCACTCGAAAGAATGAAGAGATTGATGAACATGACAACCTCACCCACGGAAAATACGGATTTCTTATCCAGAATAATCGCCACGATCTCCGTGCCATCGAGTGAGCCGCCCGCACGGATGATGAGCCCTACGCCAAGACCATCCACAATGCCGCCAAAAATCGCCGCAAGGAAATAATCATTCGTAATGCGGGAGACAGGCTCAAAATAAGCTGACCAGAACGACAAAATACAAATCGCAAACAACGTCGCGATGGCGAAGCTTTTGCCAATCTGCTTATACCCCAGATAAACAAACGGTATGTTCAGGACAACCAGGAACAACCCCAGCGGCATCCCTGTGATGGCCTGCAGCATAATCGATATGCCGACTACACCGCCATCGATGATATTATTCGGGATCAGGAAGATCTCCAGCCCAATTGCTGCAATAAAAGCACCAGCAAACAGCATGAGATACTTTTTGAAGTAAGCCCCCATGCGTCGTCGATGGTGCAGGCGTTTTCGTTCCTCTGCCGCCAGCAGCGGATCAAGCTTCGCCAAAGCTTCATTTTCCGTTTGGTCCATAAATTTTCCTCCTCATTCCTTATATTTCTTTCTCTATTATACGAAAAAAGCTCTGGAAATAGCAACTTTCCGTAAAAATCCACCGCACGACAAAACAAGAGGAATATGCGTCAAAAACGCACAAGTTAAATGATTTTATGCTCTTTCTGATTGAGTTTAATTTTTTTTGATGAATTTTATAAATTTCTGATTGACTTTGATTGAGTTTGGCAGTATCATAATGTTAAGAAAGGTGTGATAGTTCATGCTGACGGAAGAACGTTACGCAACCATCCTCCGCATCCTGGAGGAGAAGAAGGCGGTTACCGTACTCGACCTTACCAAGGCTCTTGATGCATCTGAATCCACAGTCCGCCGCGATCTATCTGCCCTGCATAAGAGCGGCAAACTCTATAAAGTGTATGGCGGAGCGACCTCGATCGACAACAACTACAGTACGCGTGAAGAAGACGTCAAGACAAAACGCGATCTCTATACGACCGAAAAATCCTCGATTGCCCGCAAGGCAGCTGAGCTCATCGGACGCGGTGATTTTGTCTATATCGATGCAGGTACGACAACCTTCCAGATGATCGACTTTCTCTCGGAAACAAATGCCTCCTATGTCACCAACGGCATCGCTCATGCCGCAAAGCTTTCCGCCCGCGGCTTCAAGGTATTCATTCTTGGCGGCGAGCTCAAGGCTACAACAGAAGCAGTCATTGGCACAGAAGCACTTAATAGTCTGAAAGTTTATAATTTCACAAAAGGTTTTTTCGGCACAAACGGCATCAGTACAAAGTCCGGCTTCTCAACGCCGGATTCAAGTGAAGGGATCGTAAAGGGTGAAGCGATGTCCCGCTGCAAACGGGCCTATGTCCTTGCAGACAGCTCAAAATTCAATAAGATTGCACCGATTACCTTCGCAAATATTTCCTGCGCGACAATCCTTACCGACACGCTTCTCGATAAGAAATATCGCGACTATACGACTATCATTGAGGTGAATGAAAGAAAATGATTTATACTGTAACCTTCAATCCATCCCTGGATTATATCGTAAGACTTGATTCTTTCACCGCTGGCGAAATCAACCGTACAAAATATGAACAGGTCTTAGGCGGCGGCAAAGGCATCAACGTATCCATCGTACTGAAAAATCTTGGCCACGACAGCACAGCACTTGGTTTTGTGGCAGGCTTCACCGGCGATGAAATCAAACGCCAGCTTACTGCTTTCGGCTGCACAAGCGACTTTGTCCAGCTTCCAGACGGCTTCTCACGCATCAACGTGAAGGTCAAGGCCCAAAAGGAAACTGAGATCAACGGCCAGGGGCCGGACATCAGCGAGGCTGCCCGCGATGAGCTCTTCGCCAAACTCGACATGCTCCAGGAAGGCGATACCCTGGTACTTGCCGGCAGCATCCCGAACACGCTCCCGGATGATATCTATGAGCGCATTATGGCCCGTCTTGAGGGCAAAGGCATCCGCATCATCGTCGATGCCACGAAAAATCTCCTGCTGAACGTACTTAAATACAAGCCGTTTCTCATCAAGCCGAACAATCATGAGCTCGGTGAAATGTTCGGCGTCGTATTGAAAACCGATGAAGAAATCATCACCTATGCCAAAAAGCTTCAGGAAAAGGGCGCACAGAACGTGCTCATCTCTATGGCTGGCGATGGTGCAATCCTGCTTACTGCAGACGGTGATACCTATAAGTGCCCGGCACCAAAAGGTACACTGATCAATTCCGTAGGTGCAGGCGATTCAATGGTAGCCGGCTTTATCACAGGCTATACAGAATCCAATGGTTCCTTCGAAAAAGCCTTCTATATGGGCGTAGCTACCGGCTCTGCTTCGGCATTCTCGGAAAATCTCGCTACACGCCCTGAAGTAGAAGCACTGCTGAAAACCATTCAGTAAGTCAGAATCCAGCGATCCCTTATGTATTATTTATAAATTTATAAACAATGAAAAGGAGAGAAAAACATGCGCATTACAGAATTACTCAAGAGCGAAAGCATCGCCCTTGGCGCAACCCCGGCGAATAAGAAAAACGCCATCGAAATGCTGACCGACCTGATGGCAGCATCCGGCAACCTTTCAGACAAAGAAGTATATAAACAGGATGTTTTCGCTCGTGAAGCATCCGGAACAACAGGCCTTGGCGATGGCATTGCCACACCGCATGCAAAAAGTGCCGGCGTAAAAGCAGCAGGCCTTGCAGCCATGACGGTTCCGGCTGGTATTGACTTTGAATCGATGGACGGCAAACCTGCACGTCTTTTCTTCGAAATCGCTGCACCAGATTCGGCCAATGATGTCCATCTGCAGGTGCTCAGCAAGCTCGCTACGCTCATCATGGACCCTGACTTCAAGGAAGCCCTCATTGCGGCTAAAACAAAGGACGCCTTCCTCAAGCTCATCGATGATAAAGAAGACGGCAAGTTCCAGGCACCAGCAGCTGCTGCTCCGGCAGTAAGCCAGAGCTCCAAAAAGATTCTCGCAGTAACGGCCTGCCCGACAGGCATTGCCCATACCTTCATGGCAGCAGAAAGCCTCGAGCAGCATGCAAAGAAGCGCGGCATCTCGATCAAAGTCGAGACCAACGGCTCCGGCGGTGCAAAAAATGTACTGACCAAGGCAGAAATCGATGCAGCAGACTGCATCATCGTTGCCGCGGATAAAAAAGTCGAAATGGCCCGCTTCAATGGCAAACCGGTCATCCAGACCAAGGTTGCCAACGGCATCAACAAAGCAGATGCTCTCTTGGACGAAGCCATCAGCGGCCAGGCTGCAATCTACCATCATAGCGGCGCTGACGACAGTGAATCAGTCTCCGACGGCGATGATGAGAGCGTAGCGCGTCAGATCTACAAACACCTCATGAACGGTGTATCCCATATGCTTCCGTTCGTTATCGGCGGTGGTATCCTCATCGCACTCGCCTTCCTCGTTGATACCTTTGATCCCGCAAACCCGGGCAATTTCGGTTCCAACACCTGGTATGCGAAATTCCTCAAAGATACAGGCGGCGCATCGTTCGGCTTCATGCTTCCGGTCCTCTCCGGCTTCATTGCCATGAGTATCGCTGACCGTCCTGGCCTTGCTGTCGGCTTCGTCGGCGGCGCACTTGCCAATGCTGGCGGCTCCGGATTCCTCGGTGCCCTGCTCGCAGGCTTCATCGCAGGCTATGTCGTAAACGGTCTCAAAAAGACCTTCTCCGGTCTGCCGCATTCCCTCGAAGGCATCAAGCCTGTCCTCCTCTACCCGCTCATCGGTGTATTCGTCATCGGTGTCATCATCCACTTCATCATCAACCCGCCAGTTGCCGGCATCAATACCTGGATGATGGATACCCTGAAGAATATGGATACGAGCAGCCGTGTGCTCATCGGCATCCTGTTCGGCGGCATGATGGCTGTTGATATGGGCGGCCCGGTCAACAAGGCAGCATATGTCGTTGGTACCGGTGCTCTTGCCAGCGGCGAATACGGCGTCATGGCTTCCGTCATGGCTGGTGGTATGGTTCCGCCAATCGCTATCGCACTCTGCACGACGTTCTTCGGCAACCGTTTCACGGAAGCTGACCGCAAATCCGGTATCACGAACTACATCATGGGTCTCTCCTTCATTACAGAGGGCGCTATCCCATTCGCAGCAGCAGACCCGCTGCGTGTCATCCCGTCCTGTATCCTCGGCTCCGCTACGGCTGGTGCTCTCTCGATGCTCTTCGGCTGCACGCTCCGCGCTCCGCATGGCGGCATCTTCGTCGTACCGACCATCGGCAACCCGCTCATGTATCTCGTTGCTATCCTCGTCGGCGCAGTCGTAGGCTGTATCTGCCTCTCGATTCTCAAGAAACCGCTCAAGGAAAATAACTGATTGAAATAAGACAGCCCGTCAAGGTTTGCTCCTGCTTACCTTGACGGGCTGTTTTTATCTCAAAAAATAATACCATGAAACCGTAATATTTTCGCTTCTCCATCATATCGGGGAAGGTCCTTTTTTATTTACAAATTAC
>CAZTAP010000058.1:0-13924 GCA_964611665.1 uncultured Selenomonadaceae bacterium
GCTCAGTGGTAGAGCACCACCTTGCCAAGGTGGGGGTCGCGAGTTCGAGCCTCGTCTTCCGCTCCATTGATTTGGCGACATAGCCAAGCGGTAAGGCCGAGGTCTGCAAAACCTCTATTCCCCAGTTCGATTCTGGGTGTCGCCTCCATAATGCGTAATGCTGCCCCAGGCAGTTCAGCTATATATTGTACAGTGCGGAAGTAGCTCAGTGGTAGAGCACCACCTTGCCAAGGTGGGGGTCGCGAGTTCGAGCCTCGTCTTCCGCTCCATTGATTTGGCGACATAGCCAAGCGGTAAGGCCGAGGTCTGCAAAACCTCTATTCCCCAGTTCGATTCTGGGTGTCGCCTCCATCATGTAAGATCAGCCCGGGAGCTAAGCTCTCGGGTTTTTTGTATCAGAACAGCTTTTCAGCAGCGCTGATCTGTACGTATATTTAATGAAGAAAAATGAAAAGACAGGAGCCAGCCTATATGGAAAACCAGCAGGAAATGACGAAAATTACCGATAATTTGCTTAACGTTTTTAACTACAGTTTTGTGGAAAGCGTACCCTATGCCTTTTTTATTCCGAAGGAAGATAAGTACGCAGCGGTCAACCTTGTGGATAAACTTTATCATTGTGAAGCTTGCGGCAAGATAGTACGTGTGGAATATCACAGGACGAATACAGGAGTGACCTATTTTTCCAAGGGAAGACTCGCGCGGGAACGCCGCAGCTATGAAAAGCTTGGTCTGGACTTCCCGACCATGGGCGAACTCGAAGCAGGCGTACCGTTCAGCTGTCATGTACAGGGGTATTGTGCGGCATGTGCAGCAGAGAAGCTTCCGGCAGTGAAGGATGCCGGGCAGCAGATCTGTCTCTTGTCGGCCCGCCTGCATCGTGAGGATGAGCTGCTTGCGGCAAAAGCGCGCGAACTCATGGATGAGGCGGTGAAGAACTGGCTGATGAGAATCGTGAAAGCAGAGCAGCTCCTGCAGTATGACCTGTCGAGCTATGAAGCACTGCGGGATCTTCTTTGTGCGGTGATTTTGCAGGATACTTCGCGCCTGGAAGAGCTCCTGCAGGAGTACCTGGATACAGTCCATACGCTTGGCGCGGAGATCGAAGACCTCAATGCGGCACAGCCGGAAAAGTGGCAGGCGTTCATGGTGCGCTC
Source organism: uncultured Selenomonadaceae bacterium (assembly GCA_964611665.1). Classification (GTDB taxonomy): domain Bacteria; phylum Bacillota; class Negativicutes; order Selenomonadales; family Selenomonadaceae; genus CAZTAP01. The sequence continues at coordinate 1,158 of CAZTAP010000058.1, forward strand.
GACTGCGCTGTACGAATCCATGTCGGATGAGCTGTATCACGAATATACCGTGGCTTTTCCTGTGCCGGGCACGACGGGGGAGGATTTTTATCTGGAGCGCAGCATCGAGCGGGACAAGGTCACGATGTTCCTGCAGCAGCCGCGTATCGCTTCGCTGGAAGACCTGATCATGGAGGCTGGCTTCCAGGATGCCTGGGTAGATGCTCTGGTGGAGAAAGGCATGCAGCTCAAGGAATAAGATGTGTCATCGATGGGAAAAGGAAAAGACTGCCGTGCGCCGGCAGTCTTTTCTTTTCAAGAAAAATGTTTACATGTGTTGCGTGTGAGTGTATATTGCTTTATAATAATAACCATATTCTCAAGGGGAGTGGTTATTTGACGTTACGCCAGTTGAAATATATTATTAAAATTGTGGAATCCGGCTCCATTACCGAGGCGGCCAAGCAGCTGTTCATTACGCAGCCAAGCCTGTCAAATGCGGTAAAGGAGCTGGAAACCGAGCTGGGCATTGAGATCTTCAATCGTTCAGCCAAAGGTATCAGCCTTACGGTCGACGGAGCGGAGTTCCTGTCCTATGCAAGACAGGTTGAGGAGCAGGCTGCACTCCTGGAGCAGCGTTATAAGGGACGCAAGCCGTCACGGCAGCTCTGCGCAGTTTCCACGCAGCACTATGCGTTTTCTGTCGATGCATTTGTTGACCTTGTAAAAGATAGTCCTTCCGACGAGTACGAATTTACACTGAGGGAGACAAGGACCTATGACATCATCCAGGATGTCAGCAATCTGCGCAGTGAAATCGGTGTATTGTATCTGAACAAATTCAATGAAAAGGTCATCATGAAGCTGCTGAGGGAGAATCATTTGGTTTTTCATCCCTTGTTTGAGGCCAAGCCGCATGTATTCATCAGTGCGGAACATCCTTTGGCGGTGAAAGAAATCGTGACGCTGGAGGAACTGGCGGATTATCCCTGCCTGTCCTTTGAACAGGGAGAGTTCAACTCGTTTTACTTTTCCGAGGAGATTCTGAGTACGGTTTATCATCGGAAAAGCATCCATGTGAGCGATCGTGCCACCTTGTTCAATCTCGTGCTGGGCCTGAATGGATATACGATTTGCTCTGGAGTATTGAGCACGGATCTCAATGGCAAGCAGATCATCTCGCGGCCGCTGGCGACAAAAGAGAAAATGCTCATCGGCTGGATCGTGAATTCCAAAGCTATCCTGAGCCGCAATGCGCGGGACTATATCGTGCATTTGAGGGAAATTGTCAGAGCATATGGGTTTGAACTGTTATCCTGAAAGGCGGGATTCAGGCAGACAGCTTTTCGCGTCCGAGCAGGCTGCTTACTGCTTCGCTGATACGGCTCGCGATTGCGGGGTTGTTCATGGTATAGAGATGGATGCCGTCGACGCCGTTGGCCAGGAGATCGACAATCTGATCGATGGCGAAGGCGATGCCGGCGTCACGCAGGGCCTCGGGGCTCTTTTCATAATGTGCGAGGATTCGCTGGAATTTTCGCGGCAGGGCTGCGCCGCAAAGTGTGACCATGCGCTCGATTTGTTTCTTATTCGTGACCGGCATGATGCCGGCTTCGATGGGAACCTCGATGCCGGCGGCACGTGCATGCTCAAGGAAATCATAAAAATAGTCGTTGTCGAAGAACAGCTGCGAGAGCAAGTGGCTGGCACCGGCAGCGACTTTTTCTTTCAGGTGCTGCAGATCCGCCTGCGGACTGGCGGCCTCGATATGGCCTTCCGGATAGCAGGCGGCAAGGATATGGCAGCTGCTGTGTTCCCGGATGAAGGATATGAGCTCGCTCGCATAGTGAAAATCGTTTTTGGGCGGGATTTCCGGGCTGCGGTCACCGCGCAGGGCCAGGATGTTTTTGATGCCGTTCTGTTCAAAGTCCTGCAGTGTCTGCAGGACTTCCTCTTTGCTGAGGTTGATGCAGGGCAGGTGGGCTGCGCTTTTGAGATGGTATTTTTGCTGGATGAAGGAAGCGACCCCGACGGTTGTCTGGCTGCCGCTGCCGCCGGCACCGCAGGTGACGCTGATGAAATCAGGGGACAGGCCGGACAGTGCAGACAACGTGCCATCGATGGACTGCAGCGGTGTATTTCTTTTTGGCGGGAAGATTTCAAAGGAAAAAATAGGTTTTGGCTGAAAAATCGTTGTTGTATTCATAAAAGATACCTCGGCTTTCTGTTTTGCTGATGAGATAGAGTATAGCAGAAAATATGGGTATATAGCTAATTCTTGATTTATATGAACTTTAATAGCTTAAAACTATATGAATAGTTGGGGGACAGTTCTTTTTTGTTCACAAATTGCATAAGAACATAATTTTTTTCCATGATATTTTATTGTGCGGCGATTTATGTTAAAATATAGGATAGCGCAGTTTTCTATAAACTGAGATAAATCGGAATGAGCCGGATGGGCATGCTGCATTTCCGGCGATGAATCATTCGTTTGGAGGATATAAATCTTGTCAGTAGAAGAACTTAATCAGGAGATAAAAAAGCGCCGTACCTTTGCGATCATCTCGCATCCGGATGCTGGTAAAACGACCTTGACCGAAAAGCTTTTGCTTTATGGTGGAGCAATCCATCTTGCAGGCTCAATCAAATCCCGCAAGACGCAGCGCCATGCTGTATCGGACTGGATGGAGATCGAGAAGCAGCGTGGTATTTCGGTTACATCCAGTGTGCTGCAGTTTGATTACGATGGCTGCCGCATCAATATCCTGGATACACCGGGCCATCAGGACTTCAGTGAGGATACTTATCGTACGCTGATGGCCGTGGACAGTGCAGTCATGATCATTGATGTGGCGAAGGGTGTCGAGGCTCAGACGAAAAAACTGTTCAAGGTCTGCAAGCAGCGCGGCATTCCTATTTTTACATTCGTGAATAAGCTGGACCGTTATGGCAAGGCACCGCTTGATCTTATGGATGAGCTTGAAAATGTCCTGGGCATCCGTTCGTATCCGATGAACTGGCCAATTGGTACAGATGGAAACTATAAAGGTGTCTATGACCGCCATAAGAAGCAGATTGAGCTTTTTGATGCCGACAGCACGCATGGGCAGAAGGCGCGTACCTCTGTCACCGGCTCGCTGGAGGATGCGAAGTTCGCAGAATTGCTGGGCGAAGAGGCTCATGAGACACTCGTCGAGGATATCGAGCTCCTTGATACAGCGGGGGAGAAGTTCGATCTCGATAAGATTGCACGCGGTGAACTTACTCCGATGTTCTTTGGCTCGGCCATGACGAACTTCGGCGTGCAGAACTTCCTTGAAGAATATCTGCGCCTTGCTCCGCCGCCGGCAGCACGGAAATCTTCCGATGGCGTCATTCAGCCGGACGATGAAAATTTTTCGGCGTTTGTCTTTAAGATTCAGGCCAACATGAATCCTGCACATCGTGACCGTCTGGCATTTATCCGTATTTGTTCGGGCAAATTCGAGCGTGGGATGAGTGTCTATCATGAGAAAACGGATAAGATGATCAAGCTGGCTCAGCCTCAGCAGTTCCTTGCACAGGACCGCCAGATCATTGATGAAGCTTATCCGGGGGATATCGTTGGTCTCTTTGATCCGGGTGTTTTCAGCATTGGAGATAAGATTTGCGATGCTAACCATAAATTCAAGTACGAGGACTTTCCAGTATTCCCGCCGGAGAAGTTTGCACGGGTACAGGCGAAGGATACGATGAAGCGCAAACAGTTCGTCAAGGGCATCATGCAGCTTACCCAGGAAGGTGCAATACAGCTTTTCCAGCAGGCTGGTGCCGGTATGGAGTCCTATATCGTAGGTACGGTCGGTACACTGCAGTTTGAGGTGCTTGAATATCGCCTGAAAAATGAGTATGGCGTGGACATCATCATGCAGATGCAGCCGTATGAGGTAGCACGCTGGATGATCTATCGGGATGGGACAGAGGTTACACCGGCTTCGCTTAAGGGAGCAGACCGCGGCATGTTTGTTTATGACCGCAGGGAAAATCCTGTGCTGCTTGTCAATAACGAATGGGCGCTGGGCTGGATTGTCGACAATAATCCGGAGCTGGAGCTGCATGCAGTACCAATCGATAAAAAACAGGTATAAAAAACAGGCTCCCGGAACGGGAGCCTTGTATTAATTAAAGTAGATTTCCTGGACTCTTTTGGCAATGTTTTCGAGGTTGCTGGGCCGGAAGCGGATGTTATAGCCAATGAAAAGCGGTGAGGTTGCAAAGCGAGGCAGGACCTTTACGCGCAGCAGTCCCTCATGGCGATAGAAGAACAGATTATAGCTTTTGCAGCGTTTATTGAAATGATGCATAAGATAATCCACGGCGATCTGAATATAATCTGCTACGGTATCGATGGAATCGTTGCTGTCCGGCACGATATTGAATTCTCCGAAGCCGATGCGCGGACGTGTGGAAATATTGAATTCGACACCGTTTTTTTGATGAATGGTCAGACCAATGAACTCATCCGGATCGAAGGTCAGATGTTCATCCAGCTTGCGGAAGCCGATGATCTGCATGTGCGGATGGCGCAGGGTGCCGCCGGACATAGGCCCGTGATTTTTGAAGAACAGTACGGTTTCATATTTTCCGGTGTCCTGCATCCTCAGCCAATGGTGGATGCCAAAGTGGAAAAGGCGATGCAGGTGCTCTGCGGTATAGTCCGGGATGTCCTGATTGCAATGGCTGCTTTCGATGAGGACGAGCTGATCTGCATTTTCAAGTACGTTGTACTTGTTCTTGAGCAGGATGATGTCGCCGTCCGTGTCGATGATATCCGTGAGATGCGCGCGATCGCAGAAGGGACAGGCAGCCTCGTGATTGATGATGTTTTCTGGTTTTTTTTGGCCTAAGGTGATATCAAAGCCGATGAGATTGATTTCCATAGGAGCTCCTTTTGTCCATAAAATACTGGAATACTTATTGAAGAGATGATATAATTCATTCATTACAATGCAATGATATGAGGCATTTCTATGCCTATATTATATAATCAATGCATTCATTTTGCAAAATAAACGGCAGTTTTGTTAGGCGGTGTTTTAGATTAGTAGTCAGGATGTTTCAGAAAAAAAATCAAGTAAGGGTGAATCCTTTCTTAAGGGTACGTTTATTCTGACGGTTGCTGGTTTTGTGGTCAAGGTCATCGGATCATTGAACTGGATTTTCGTTTCGCGCATATTGGGCGGTGAAGGTATTGGCCTTTATCAGATGGCTTTTCCGATTTACTTCTTTGCGATGAGTATCTCTCAGGCTGGCGTGCCGGTGGCTATTTCCATCATTACGGCAGAACGTGTGGCTTTGAAGGATATTTTTGGTGCCAAACGGGTTTTCCGTATTTCGATGGTACTCATGGTCTTTACGGGGTTGTTTTTCTCGATTCTGACCTATTTGGGAGCGCAGTGGCTCATTGATTGGCATTTTATCCGTGATCCGCGTGCGTATCTGTCTGTCGTTGCTCTTGCACCAGCTATTTTCTTCGTTACCTTGCTGGCGAGTTCGCGCGGTTATCTGCAGGGCTGGCAGCGCATGACGCCAACGGCTGTCTCGCAGATTGTAGAGCAGATCTTCCGGGTCATCACCATGGTCATGTTTGCCAGCATCCTGCTGCCATGGGGTCTTGACTACGCAGCTGCAGGTGCAAGCTTCGGTGCTTTTGCCGGTGCAGTTACCGGGCTCATTGTGCTGGTTTATTTCCATTGGCGTCTGGACAAGGACATCGAGCGCGATTATGGGCATGAACTCAAGCCGCTCCCGGGAGATGAGCAGGCTTCGGTTGGCAAGATTGTCAAGCGCATCTTTGCACTGGCTTTGCCGGTATCAGCAGCAAGCATCATGCTGCCGATTGTGTCCAATCTGGACCTGCTGATCGTACCGCAGCGGCTGGAGGTTGCCGGCTATACGGTCAATCAGGCCACAGAGCTTTTCGGCTATCTTACAGGTATGGCTGTACCGCTTGTCAATCTTTCTACGATACTCACGGCATCGCTTGCGGTAAGTATCGTGCCGGCGATTTCAGAAGCACGGGCATTGAAAGATCCGGAACGTGTATTCAATCAGACGGCGGCTTCGGTGCGTATCTCGAATTTTGTCTGTTTTCCGGCCTTCGTCGTTGTGCTGGTTCTTGCCACACCGATTTCGACACTTATTTATAATGCACCGGGAGCCGGGCCGGCTGTGCTGATTTCTTCTTTCAGCATTGTGCTGCTTGGTTTGCATCAGGTTTCTACTGCTGTACTGCAGGGCCTTGGGCATCCGTCGATTCCTATGGTCAATATGATTCTTGCAGCGGTTGCGAAGGTCATCCTGAACTGGACACTCACAGCGATACCGGCTTTAGGCATCATGGGTGCGGCCTGGGCAACTGCCGCGGATATGGGAGTCGCTGCTGTGATCAATCTTTACTTCATCCATCGTTATATTGGCTATCGTATGGAGATCCCACAGCTGCTGAAGACTATAGGAGCAGCTGCGGTCATGGCTGGCGGCGTCAAGCTGTTCTATGACTTTACAATGGCGGCCTGGGGCATCAATGCGATTTCTACGTTTGGTGCTGTTTTTGCTGGTATTGCTGTCTATATTCTGGTGCTTTTGCTCATTGGCGGTATCCTCGAAGAAGATATGGCAAGAATTCCGATGATTGGCCGTGTGAGCATCAGGCTTTTACGCAAGGCGGGGGTTTTCAAAACAAAAGATGATCAGGGGGCTCATTGATGGAGAAAATGAAAAAACTGATTCTCGTATATAATCCGGTATCCGGTGACGCTTCATTCAAAAACAAACTGGATCGTATGCTCGAGCAGTTCCAGCAGAGGAACTGTATGCTGCTCATTTATCGCACACGCAGGGATAATCGCGGCATTTTTGCAGAGTTCGTGCGTACTGCAGATGCCGAGGGCATTATTGTTGCCGGAGGCGATGGTACAGTGCATGAGATTGTGAATCTTGTGCTGCAGGAAAATATCAAGCTTCCTGTTGCCATCATCGGCAGTGGGACATCAAATGATTTTGCAACTTATCTGGGCATCAATGATGATCTGGATGCTTATTTTGATCGTATAGCTGCCGGACATACACGCCGTGTAGACCTTGGGCGTGTGGGAAAAGAGTATTTTGTCAATGTGGCAAGTGCCGGCATGCTTACGGGCATTGCGCATGAGGTCGATGTGCGCCTCAAGAACGCGATGGGCAAGATGGCATATTATCTGCGTGGTATTGGTGAGATTCCAAAGTTTCGTTCCGTTCATTTGCAGGTTGAGGCAGATGGAAGGATGCTCGAGGAGGATGCGTTCCTGTTCGTGGTCGTGAACAGCGGCGTGGTAGGGAGCCTGCGCAATGTTGCAGTAAATGCAAAGGTCGATGATGGCCTGCTGGATATGCTGCTTGTGCGCAAATGCAACGTGGCAGAGCTTATGGCACTTACCGCAGAAATTGTAGCGGGTCGTTCAGTCGAGCATAAAGAAAATGTGCTTTATCTGCAGGCATCTTCCTTCAAAATCACAGCGGATACAAAGCTGGAAAGTGATCTGGATGGGGAATGCGGGCCGGATCTTCCCTTGGTGATCGAGACAATACCAAAGGCTTTGGAAATCTATGATTGAATATGAGCGTCGTTTTGCGGCGCTTTTTGTATAGGGGGAGATTTGAATGAAATCGATTCTTGCATATGAAACGGTTGCCTTGAACGAGGAAAAGCGCGCATTGGAGATCATTGATCAGACGAAATTGCCAAATGAGACAAAAATTCTTTCGTTGATGACACAAAAGGAAATCTGGGAGGCGATTTATTTGCTGCAGGTGCGCGGTGCACCAGCGATTGGTGTAGCTGCAGCTTTTGGCCTTTATCTGGCGGCACTGGAAATCGAGACAGATGACCGGGCAATATTCGAGGGGCGGCTGTTGAAGGCAGCGAACTATCTGGATTCTTCAAGGCCGACGGCGGTAAATCTTTCCTGGGCGCTGAAACGCATGCTTGCGGTTGTAGCTGCGCATTGCGATAAAAGCGTGGCAGAGATGAAGCACCTGCTTCATGATGAAGCTGTGGCCATCAAGGCGGAAGATATCGAAGTCTGCCGCAAAATCGGCGAGTATGGGCTTACGCTTGTGAAGCCGGGCGATGGTCTTCTGACACATTGCAATGCTGGACAGCTTGCAACTTCGAAATATGGTACGGCCACAGCACCAATGTATCTGGGGCAGGAGAAAGGTTATCATTTCCGGGTATTCTGCGATGAGACGAGACCGCTTCTGCAGGGAGCACGTCTTACCGCATATGAACTGCAGTCTGCCGGAATTGATGTTACGCTCATCTGTGATAATATGTCTGCTTCTGTGATGCGCGAAGGATGGGTACAGGCTGTCTTTGTCGGCTGCGACCGTGTAGCAGCCAACGGGGATACGGCAAATAAAATCGGTACATCCGTGGTAGCGGCTGTTGCCCGGCGATATCATGTCCCTGTTTATATTTGTGCACCGACTTCGACGATTGATATGGATACGCTGACCGGGGATGAGATCCATATTGAGCAGCGGAAACCGGAAGAGGTTACGGAGATGTGGTATGAGAAACGCATGGCACCAATCGGGGTCAAGGTATATAACCCGGCTTTCGATATAACGGATCATGATCTGATTGCCGGTATTGTCACCGAATATGGCATTGCGCGTGCACCTTATACGGAATCCCTGCGGGAAATCATGGCAAAACAGGCCGCGAAAAAATGAGCAAAAAAGGAAGAACGGTGTGTGCCGCTCTTCCTTTCTTTTTGCTTATTTTTTTTGTCCGAGGTAATAATTGACAAACTGCTGTGCTGTGCGTCCGCTGCGTCCGGAATGCTCCAGTTCCCAGCGATGACCGAGGATCCGCAGTTCCTCGGGGTCAAGGGAAATCCCCTCTTTCCTGAGATAATGTTCGATGATGGCCAGGTACTGCCCCTGATCCGGGGAGAAGAAAGTGATGACAAGGCCGAAACGGTCAGAGAGGGAAATCGTCTCATTGATGCTGTCGTTGCGGTAAAGCTCATCCTGTTCGTCGCTGCGGTCCTTCCAGGTTTCTTTGATGAGATGACGGCGGTTGGAGGTCGCGTAAATCAGCACATTTTCCGGGCGCCCTTCGACACCGCCTTCAATGGCGGACTTCAAATATTTATATTCAATCTCAAATTCCTCGAAGGAAAGATCATCCAAAAAAATGATAAAACGTTTGCTGGCAAATTTGCGCAGCGCTTCCATGATGCGGGGCAATTCGACGAGCTGCGGCTTGGTGATCTGCAGCAGGCGAAGTCCTTCACTGTAATATTCATTGGCCAGAGCTTTGACCGAGGAGGACTTTCCTGTACCGCGGGCACCGACCATAAGTACATTGTTGGCTGGCTTGCCGGCGAGGAAGGCCAGTGTGTTATCGATGAGCTGCTGTTTCTGGCGTTCATAGCCGATGATATCCGAGAGACGCATGGACTCGAAGTGACGAATGCCGGTAAGCTGGCGTTTTTTGTCCCAGCGGAAGGCACGATAGGAAGCAATGTCACCGTAGCCGTAACGTCGGTAATAAGCAAGAAATGCATCGGCAGCAGCTTCCGGTGTGTGTGCTTCTGCAAGCAGCTTTTGCAAGGTGCCTGCAGCCTCTGAAGTGTTTTTTCTCGTGGGGCTGTAGTCATCCAGAAGCTTCGTCTGCAGCATAGTGCTTGGCAGATTTTCAAAAACCGGTTGAAGAATTTTCATATCCTGGACAAAGGCAGCATGAAGGCTTGTGCCAATTCTGCCATTGGTCATTTCTGTGATCTGAGCTGCGATGTTTGCATCGTGTGCGAGTACATGGATGAAATAAGCACGCAGCAGATTGCCGGAGAGGCCAAGCTCTTCAGCCTGTGCGATAAGGCTTGCGGTGAAATCATAGGGCAGAGCAGTTTCCTCCGGCTGATCCAGCGCAGCCAGGAAAATCCGGATGGTTTCATTTGTCAAAAGACTGCGGCAAATCAGCAATTCGTGTAAATGTGGTTTTATCATAAGATAACATTGTCCTTTCGAAAAGTATTTATCCTCTATCATAAAGGATAAAGCGAAAAATGTAAATAAAAATGGTAAACAAAAACGCTGCCATATTCTGGCAGCGTTGTGAAAACAAAGAGAAATCAGCCTTCCGTTAAAAGTGAAGCTTATTCTTGATACGGTCGACAGCCTTGAGCGTATTCTCACGATTGCCGAAGGAAGTAAGACGGAAATAGCCTTCACCGCATGGACCAAATCCGGCACCAGGTGTACCAACGATATTGACTTCTTTCAGGAGTTTGTCGAAGAAGTCCCACGATGGCATGTTTTCTGGTGTCTTGAGCCAGATGTATGGTGCATTGATGCCGCCGAATGTCTGGATTCCTGCGGAGGAAAGGCCTTCGCGGATGATGCGGGCATTTTCCATGTAATAGGCGATGGTTTCTTCGACCTGCTGCTTGCCGGCTTCGGAGAAGATCGCTTCTGCACCGCGCTGTACGATATAGGCGGTACCGTTGAACTTCGTGGTATGGCGGCGGTTCCAGAGTTTATTGAACTCGTGCAGGCTGCCATCGAGCGCTTTTCCTTTGACGGTTTTCGGCAGGACGATATAGCCGCAGCGTGTACCGGTAAAGCCAGCCGTTTTCGAGAAAGAACGGAACTCGATAGCGACATCCTTTGCGCCTTCGATTTCAAAAATCGAGCGAGGCACATCATCTTCTGTAATGTAGGCATTATAGGCGGCATCGAAAAGAATGATGGATTCGTTTTCGCGTGCGTAGTCCACCCAGACTTTGAGCTGTGTGCGGGAGAGCGTTGTGCCGGTCGGATTGTTCGGGCAGCAGAGGTAGATGAGATCAACGCGTTTTTCTGGCAGTGCCGGTGCAAAATTATTCTCCGCATTGCAGGGCAGATAAGTCACGCCTGCAAAATGCCCGTCAGACTGCATTTCTCCCGTGCGTCCTGCCATGACATTCGTATCGAGATATACCGGATAAACCGGATCGGTGATGGCAATCGTGCTTTTTGTGCTGAATATCTCCTGGATATTGCCGCAATCGCTTTTGGCACCATCGCTTACGAAAACCTCATCTTTTTCGATGCCGAGGTCTTTGTAGTTATTTTCGATGATCTTTTCGATGAGGAAGTCATAGCCTTGCTCCGGGCCATAGCCGCGGAAGGTTGCCGGGGAAGCCATTTCATCGACAGCTTTATGCATGGCTTCGATACAGGCTGGCGGCAGCGGCTGGGTGACATCACCGATTCCGAGAGAAATGACATCGGCCTCCGGATGTGCTTTTTTATAGTCAGCTACACGGTGCGCTGTTTCACGGAAAAGGTAGCTGCCCTGTAATTTTAAATAGTTTTCATTAATATATGCCATAAAATAAACCTCCTAAAAGTTTTCTTTTCATTTATAGCGTTACTATTCTATTTTAGCATAGAACAGGAAAAGATTGTAGATATTTGTTTGATTCACGCATAATATTTTCGTATGATGTTTTTTGACGGAATGGGAAACGTTTACCGATTTAACTCATAATAAATATTTATAATCCAATTTAACATAATGATAGATATTTTTTGTTTTTTATTCATTCTCTGCAATTCCAGGCAATAAATGACGAAAAAAATATAAACGATTGATAAAAAGAATTTATTACGATAAGGATTGATTATGTTCGGTTTCTGTATTATAATAATTATAGCGTAATATTGTATACAAAATTTCAATTCTTCAGACAATACTGCTGAATAACTCTGAACAGTATTGAACGGGTTTGAGAGGCTATCAGGGATGCAATTTTACATCGATTAAGAAAGGGAGTATGGTTTATGGAAATGCTGTTAGGTTTTCTTGTACTGCTGGCCTGTCTGGTCATTGGCGTGCGCCATGGCGGCCTTGGTCTGGCTGCAGTCAGCGGCGTCGGTCTTATTATTTTTACGTTCGGCTTTGGTTATCAGCCGGGCAAACCGCCGATTGATGTTATGCTTACAATCATGGCGGTTGTAACATGTGCTGGCTTCCTGCAGACCTCGGGCGGACTCACGGTAATGCTCAAATATGCAGAGAAGTTTTTGCGCCGCAATCCAAAATACATCACGATTCTTGCTCCGATTACCACCTGGTTTCTGACGGTACTTTGCGGCACGGGACACGTGGTCTATACGATGTTTCCGATTATTTATGATATCGCGATCAAGCAGGGAATCCGTCCGGAGCGTCCGATGGCAGTGGCATCCGTGGCATCCCAGATGGGAATCTGTGCTTCTCCGGTATCTGTGGCAATTGTTTCGATTGTCGGCTTTATGGCGACAGCAGGTCATTCATTTACGGTTGCACAGATTCTGGCGGTAGCTATTCCGTCAACCTTTACCGGCGTTTTTTGCGGAGCAATCTGGAGCTTGCGCCGCGGCAAGGATCTCGTCAATGATGAGCGCTTCCAGGCACTCATCAAGGACCCTGAGCAGAAAGCCTATGTCTATGGCGAGACGGAAAGCCTGCAGGACAAGGCCCTGCCAAAAGAATTTTACCGTGCGATGATCATTTTCTTTGTCGGTATTGCAGTCATTGCTGTTCTGGGCAATAATCCGCAGCTTTTGCCGGCTTTTCCGCCGGCTGCCGGAAAACCGCCAAAACCGATTTCGATGACGATTGTCATTCAGATGATCATGCTGCTCGTTGCTTCACTGATTCTCTTTACCTGTAAGGTCAAGGCCAAAGAAGTAGGCAACAGCTCGGTATTCCGTGCCGGTATGGTAGC
>CAZTAP010000059.1:0-13809 GCA_964611665.1 uncultured Selenomonadaceae bacterium
ATACGCAGGATCTCAAGATGAGCAAGGATGATGTGAAGGAAGAGATGAAGCAGACGGAAGGCGATCCTCAGATCAAGGGAAAAATCAAGCAGAAACAGCGGCAGATGGCTATGCAGCGCATGATGCGCGAGGTGCCGAAGGCGGATGTCATTGTCACGAACCCGACGCATTTTGCTGTTGCGCTGAAGTACTCACAGGGCATGGCTGCGCCGCAGGTCATAGCGAAAGGCCAGGATCTTGTGGCGCAGAGGATCAAGGATATTGCCCGGGAAGAGCATATCACGATTGTTGAGAATCGTCCGCTTGCCCGTGCACTGTATGCTTCGGTGGAGATCGGCGGTATTGTGCCGCCAGAGCTTTATAAGTCAGTGGCTGAGGTGCTGGCCTATGTATATCGTTTGAAGAAGAAAAGATTTGCATAATATGAGGAAATGCTGCTGAACAAGCTGGGGCTGCCGGATGGATCAGTATTTCCATGAGTTGAAGGGGTAGGGAGAATGGCTATACAAAATCCATCTGCTGAAGGCGGATTTGTAAAAAAATATAGTGATGTAATCATTGCTGTGGCAATTGTTACGATTGTCATCATGATGATTATTCCTTTGCCTACGATGCTGCTGGATTTGCTTTTGTGCCTGAACATCACACTGGCATTGGTTGTTGTCATGGTTGCAATCTACAATGTCGAGGCACTGGATTTTTCCGTGTTTCCTTCACTGCTGCTCATTACTACGCTTTTCCGTCTGGCGCTGAATGTGTCTTCGACACGTCTGATCCTGCTTGAGGGCTATGCCGGCGAGGTCATTACCTCATTCGGTAATTTTGTTGTAGGCGGTAATGCCGTGGTCGGGTTTATCATCTTTGTCATCCTGATCATTATCCAGTTCATTGTTATTACACGAGGGGCGGAACGTGTGGCAGAGGTTTCCGCCCGTTTTACGTTGGATGCTATGCCAGGTAAGCAGATGGCCATTGATGCCGATTTGAATCAGGGAGCGATTACGGATGCCGAGGCAAGCAAACGGCGCATCAAGATTCAGCGAGAGGCAGATTTCTATGGCGCTATGGATGGTGCGAGCAAGTTCGTCAAAGGTGATGCGATTGCAGCAATTATTATCATCCTCATCAATATTTCCGGCGGCTTTGTCATCGGTATGGTGCAGCGTAATCTTAGTGTTACGCAGGCCTTGCAGAATTATACTTTGCTCACCGTGGGTGAGGGCCTGGTGAATCAGATTCCGGCCCTTATGATTTCGACGGCAACGGGTATTATTGTTACGCGTGCGGCATCCGAATCGAATCTCGGTTATGATCTCGTTACGCAGCTTTTCCGTAATTCCCGGATTTTCTTCATTGTGACAGGTGTTTTGTCGCTGCTTGCAATCGTGCCTGGATTGCCGGGAATACCGTTCTTCTGCCTGGCTGCGCTTGCCTTCATTGTCGGGCGTTCACTTCGCAAGAAGGAAGAGGTCAAGGTGGAGTCGGCTTCTGAAAAGAAGCAGGATAAAACGAAAACGGAGGCGACAAAGCCGGAAAATATCATTTCCCTGCTGCAGGTGGACCCGATGGAACTGGAAATCGGCTATAGTCTTATTCCGCTGGTGGATACAGGACAGGGCGGCGATCTTCTGGAACGCATTGTGATGATTCGCCGCCAATGCGCACTGGAACTTGGTCTTGTTGTACCAACCATCCGTATCCGTGATAATATTCAAATAAAACCAAATGCCTATATTATAAAATTAAAAGGAATTGAAATAGCTAAGGGCGAATTATTACTTGACCACTATTTAGCAATGAATTCCGGAACAGTTTTTGAGGAAATGCAGGGCATTGAGACGACAGAGCCGGCGTTTGGCCTGCCTGCGCTCTGGATTCCGGAAGCACAGCGTGAGCAGGCAGAACTCAACGGATATACTGTGGTCGATGCGGTATCTGTGCTGGCAACGCATCTGACCGAGGTCATCAAGGTACATGCCGATGAGATCCTGGGGCGTCAGGAGACGCAGAATCTCGTGGACAACCTGAAGAAGACGAATTCCTCACTGGTGGATGAGGTTGTGCCTGATCTGATGTCTGTGGGTGAAATCCAGAAGGTCCTGGCAAATCTTTTGCGGGAACGTGTTTCGATTCGTGATATGGCGACGATTCTTGAAGTTCTGGCAGATTATGCCAGAGCGACGAAAGATACAGAAATTCTTACGGAGTATGTGCGGCATGCGATGGCAAGGCAGATTACGCAGCAGAATGTGCAGAACAATATTCTGCCCTGCATTACGCTCGACCCTGCGCTGGAAAATCGCATTGCAGGTGCCGTGCAGCGCACGGACCGTGGTTCCTATGTAAGCATGGACCCGGATACGATGCAGAAATTGCTGAACTCCCTGCATGCGGAACTGCCTAAGCTTACCGATATGGGATATCAGCCCATTGTGCTTACGAGTCCTGCGGTAAGGCTTTATTTCCGTAAGCTTGTAGAGCGTTCGATACAGGGGCTTATTGTCCTCTCACATGCAGAGATCGATCAGACGGTTGAGATTCAAATCCTTGGGGTGGTGAAGATTTAATTGCGTATAAAAGTATTTAAGGCAGAGTCCATGAAGGAAGCCATGGCTCTGGTGAAGGATGAACTTGGCATTGATGCCGTTATCCTGCATACAAAAAAATATAAAAAAGGCGGCTTTCTGGGCTATAAGAGCAAAGAATACGTCGAAGTCACAGCGGCGGTTGAAGATCAGCCGAAGCGTCCCCGCATGCCAAAACTGCCTGATCTTTCGGCAGCGATAACGGCTGCACCGGTCGTGCCAAAAAATGTAGTGGCGCAGTATAAGACCGCCGGCACAGAAGCGGCAGTCACGCAGGCGAAACAGCCGGAAATGCAGACTGCGGGTCTGCAGGAGGCCGTGAAGCCGGAGACGGACTTTAAGCCAATGGAGCCCGCCAGAATGCAGCCGGTCACAGAGTCTGCACCTGTATCCCGTGTTGTAAAGCCGATGGAGCAGGGCATTCCGGCATTTGAACCTTTGAAAGACGAACAGCAGGGTAAAATCGAACGGCTTGAGGATGAGCTGGCTAAGATGAAAACTATGCTTGTCCAGGTCATGAACCAGGAGCATGTGCCGGAAGAGACTGTTTCCCTGCAGGAAGCAATGAAACTGCAGGAGGTTGATGAGGCAGTCCGGAAGGACATGATTTTGCGTATGCCGGCGGAAGCTGTGATTGCGGATAAGAACTCTGAGGAAGCGCAGAAGGCTTTAAAGAGCTATATTTTTCAGAATATGCATATTGCAGATGGACTGGAGCTCAAGGCGGACAGCCGCCGTGCGAAGGTTGCCGCACTGATCGGTGCAACGGGGGTCGGCAAGACGACGACACTGGCGAAGATTGCAGCCCGTCTTGTTTTGGAACAGGGCATAAGTGCTGCGTTGATTACGGCAGATACTTACCGGATTTCTGCCGTTGAGCAGTTGAAAACGTATTCCGATATCATTGGTCTTCCGTTGGAAATCGTTTATTCGCCAGAAGAACTGAAGAAAGCAATACGCAAGTATCGTGACAAGCAGCTGATTCTTATTGATACAGCGGGCAGAAGCCAGCATAATGAGCGTCAGATGCAGGAATTGAAAGATTTTTTGGCAGTGGATGAGAGCATTGAGAAATATCTGGTGATGAGTGCTACTACCAAAAGCCGGGATGCCAAGGAGATTTTAGAGAAGTTTTCTGTCTGCAATCCGGATAAGATTGTTTTTACCAAGACAGATGAAACCAGCAGTCTGGGAATCATCCTGAATCTCCTTTATCAGCAGAAGATTGCAGCAGCTTATCTCACGAATGGACAGAGCGTGCCGGATGACATTGTATCAGCCAAGGCGGATAAAATCGCTGAGCTCTTGTTGAGGTAAAGTGTATGGAAGATCAGGCAGCCAGACTTAGACGGCTTATTGAAAAGAAAAACGAAGGTATCGGAAATGATCTGCAGAATGATGCAGAGCCGGAATCTGCGCGCATCATTGCCGTGACGAGCGGTAAAGGCGGTGTAGGCAAGACTAATCTTACCGTGAATCTGGCCATTGCCCTGCGTATGGCCGGCAAGCGTGTCATCGTCATCGATGCGGATCTTGGCATGGCAAATGTGGATGTCATTCTGGGGACATCTTCTAAATATCATTTATTGCATTTACTGCAGAATGAAATCACCCTGCAGGATGTTCTTTTGGAAGGACCCTATGGGGTGCAGTATATATCCGGCGGGTCCGGAATTGAGGAGGCTGCAGATTTTTCGGCGGCAGAGCGCCGGATGCTTTGGCAGAAGCTTGCGTACTGCGGTGCTCTGGCAGATATCATTCTCGTCGATACGGGGGCCGGGCTGGGCAAGAATGTTCTTGATTTCGTGCTGGCCTCGGATGAGGTCCTGCTGCTCACAACGCCTGAGCCTACGGCACTCACGGATGCGTATGCGGTCATGAAGGCTTACAGCCGTTATACGCTGCAGCCCAATATGCATTTGGTAGTAAACCGCGTTTATGAAGAGGCAGAAAGCAAGGATGTTGCGGCCAAGCTCGGCAGTACATCGGAGCGTTTTCTGCATATGCCGGTTGATTGTCTGGGCTATATTTTTGAGGATCGCAATATGATGCATGCGGTACGGAAACAGGTCCCCGTTGTTGTTTCTTATCCGCATACAATTTCAGCTCAATGTGTACAGGCAATCGCAAAAGGGCTTCTCTATGGAGAAAAAGTTTCGGTTCGCAGGGGCTGGAAAGGTTTTTTACAGCAAATTCTCAATTTTTCGCGTTAATTATGGAGGAAATTGGTCATGGCAGGCGAATTATTAAAAGCAGATAGAATTTTAAAAATTGGTCAGCGTGTTGAATTTTATCTGGAAAAGGATGATACGAAGTATACCAGCCGTATTGAGGATATTGAGAAGGACTATTTGTTGGTGGCTATGCCAATGGATGAAAAAAGGCGTCCTATCCTGCCGGAAAAGGGGGAGAAGCTTTACGGATTGGCTGTTGGTGAGGGCTGTCGTTACCGTTTTTTTACCATCTATCTGGATAAGGCGGCACAGCCAATCCCTGTCTGGAAAATATCCCGTCCGGAGGTCGTGGAGCGTCAGCAGAATCGTTCCTTTGTGCGGGTAGCGGTGACTCTTCCTATCAAATTCCGCAGCGTAGATGATGAGGGAAAGCTTGGTGAGGAACAGGAAGCTTATACGCTGGATTTGAGTGGGAGCGGTGTATCTTTTGTCTGGAAGGAGCCAATACCTCCCAATCATAAGGCAGCGTTGGAAATCAATAATTTGCCGGAAATAGGCACTTTGCAGATTATGGCCCGTGTTGTGCGATGTGTGCAGCTTGAACCGAAGACCCGGGGGTATCATATGGGTATGCATTTTTTGAATCTGCCGCGTGCAACGATGAATAAATTGGTCCGGTACATTTTCGTGCTGCAGCGTGAACAGCTGGCGAAGGGATTAAGTGTAAGCGGGGTGAGTAAATGATTCGTGTGTTGATTGCAGATGATTCGGCCTTTATGCGGAAAATCTTGTCAGATTTATTTGAAAAAGAGAGCGATTTTGAAGTCCTTGGTGTGGCTTTCAACGGAAAGGAAGCGGTCGAAAAGGTTTTGAGGCTGAAGCCGGATCTGCTCACCATGGATGTAAATATGCCCATCATGAATGGCCTGCAGGCTCTGGAAGTCATTATGGACGATTGTCCGCTTCCTGTGGTGATGTTCAGCAGTCTTACGAAGCAGGGAGCTGATGCTACGATTCGTGCGCTGGAGCTTGGTGCAGTGGATTTTATCAGCAAGCCCGGCGGTTCGATTTCGCGTATCGATTCGATTGAAGAGGAGCTTCTGCAGAAGTGCCGGAATGCAGCTGCTGCACATGTATACAGCAGGAAGAGCCAGCCCAGAGGAGAAACCGCTCATCCGGCAGCCGTGCCGCACAGCACTGCGCCGCCTGGGATGAAA
This sequence comes from uncultured Selenomonadaceae bacterium, assembly GCA_964611665.1. GTDB lineage: Bacteria > Bacillota > Negativicutes > Selenomonadales > Selenomonadaceae > CAZTAP01. Next base: position 5,977 of record CAZTAP010000059.1, read on the forward strand.
CGCATCGGACTGCCGCATCGTTCCGGGATGAAGCTGAAGCCGATCGTCCCACCGGATTCACTGGTCAGCCAGTGGGCACCGCCAGCAACGGAGCAGCCGGTGCTGGCTGCGGAACCTGCCGAAGCTGCTGCAAAACAGCCGGTTCGGGAAGAAACGCCGAAAAAGGCCGTTCCAGAGGCAGCGAAACCGGATGATGCGCAAAAGAAAATCGTGCAGCCAATAAAGGAGAGGGCACCATTGTTTGCAAAGCCTGTTAAGCCAAATCCTGTCAAGCCTTTGCAGCTGCGGGTGACAGGGCCGGGAAAGCCGCCGGATAAACCGGCAGAAGCGGTACGGATCCAGCCCGTGGTCCGACCAGTGCTGAAGCCTTTCGAGCCCAAGCCTGCACCATCTGTTTTCCCTGCACCGGCAAGAACGGCAAAGCCTGTATCGAAGCCGCATGTGGCAGAGACGGTATCCATGCATCGGCCTGTGCTGCATCCTTATCCGGCGGCACAGCGTTCATCCGGGCCCGGGAGCTTTGCTTCCGGCGGACACAAACTTGTTGCAATCGGAACTTCGACCGGAGGGCCGCGTGCCTTGCAGAATGTCATTACGCGCCTGCCGAGGAATCTTCCCTGTGGTGTGGTGATTGTACAGCATATGCCGGCAGGTTTTACCCGGTCGCTGGCAGAGCGCCTTGATGCGATTTCTGCGATTGCGGTGAAGGAAGCAGAAGATCAGGATATTATCAAGCCGGGGCAGGTGTATATCGCGCCGGGAAACTTCCATATGCAGGTGCAGGCTGCCGGTGGTCTGCGCAGGATCGCCCTGAATCAGAATCCGCCATTGGCGAGCCATCGTCCGGCGGTTGATGTGTTGTTTGATTCCCTTGTACCGTTCGGCAGGGATGTCGTATCCGTTATTTTGACGGGAATGGGCTGTGACGGCACAGCAGGAATGAAAAAAATAAAAAAGGCCGGCGGGTATATCATTGCGGAGGACGAGTCGACTGCAGTTGTTTACGGTATGCCGAAGTCTGTGGTTGATGCCGGACTGGCAGATGTGATCGTACCCGTACAGAGAGTTGCCAGCGCAATCGTTGAAGCAGTAGAAAAATAGAAAACAGGGGGAATAGAAATGGACACAAATCAGTACATGGAAATGTTTTTGGAAGAATCACGTGAACATTTACAGTCGCTGAATGATGGTCTTCTGAGTTTGGAAAATGATCCAGGAGATTTGTCAGTTTTGAACGAGATCTTCCGTAATGCCCATACCTTGAAGGGCATGTCTGCGACGATGGGATACAATAAGATTGCTGAGCTTACGCATGAAATGGAAGATGTGCTTGATTTGCTGCGTAAGGAGCAGCTCAAGATCAATGAGGACATCATCGATACGATTTTCAAATGCGTGGATTCACTGCAGGAAATGATTGAAAGCGTTGGCAATGGAGAAGCAGAGGATGTTGTCGATGTTTCAGATCTGGTAGCGAAGCTCAGCTCGATTTCTACGGGTAAGCCTGTTGCTGCCAAAACTCCGGAGAAAAAGGCTGAAGCTGCGCCGGCAGCAGAGACAGCCGCAGCTTCAACCGTCATTGAACTCAGCGATACGGAAAAGACGGTACTTGCTCAGGCAAAAGAGAGCGGGCTGCGAGGCCTTCATATCCATGTGCGCCTGGCGGATACCTGCCTGCTGAAATCAGCACGTTCGTATATGGTCATGAATGCGTTGGATGAGCTTGGCGATGTCATCAAATCGGTGCCGCCGGCAGAGGAGCTTGAACAGGAGAAGTTCGAGCATACCTTTGAGGTCGTCGTTGTGACCGGCGAGGATGAGAAAACTGTCAAAGATGCCTTGCTTTCCATCTCGGAACTTGAAGAAGTGACGGTAACGGTTCTTGGTGAAGAGAAGGCCAAAGCAGAGCCTGCACCGGCAAAAGCAGCTCCGGCTGCGCCGGCAGCCAAACCGGCGGCGAAGCCGGCGGCAAAACCGGCAATGAAAAAGGAAGCGCCGCATAAGGCGGCAGCGGAAAAGAAGAATCATGCGGGGCAGTCTGTACGTGTCGATATCGAAAAGCTTGATACGCTCATGAATCTTGTCGGCGAGCTCGTCATCAACAAAGTGCGGCTGGAACAGATCGGTACGACGCATCGTCTGGCAGAGCTGACGGAAACGCTGGAGCAGATGGATCGTGTCACAACGGATCTGCAGTCGGTCGTCATGAAGGTCAGAATGGTGCCGGTAGGGCAGGTATTCAATCGTTTTCCGCGTATGGTACGTGATATTGCCAAGGAACTCAATAAAGATATCAATCTGACGGTTGAGGGCGAGGAAACAGAGCTGGATCGTACGGTTATTGATGAGATTGGCGATCCTTTGATGCATTTGCTGCGGAATTCTCTGGATCATGGTGTCGAGCATCCGGATGACCGTGAAGCAAAAGGCAAGCCGAGAACTGGCGAGGTAGGGCTTATTGCGCGCCACGAGGGCAACAACGTTGTCATTATGGTTACGGATGATGGCAGCGGCATCGATGCAGATAAGATTCGTGGGAAGGCTGTAGAGAAAGGAATGATCACCCAGGAGGAAGCCGATAACATGGATGATGCCGATGCGGTACGCCTTGTTTTCCTGCCGGGCTTTTCTACTGCGGAGAAGATCACGGATATTTCAGGGCGTGGCGTAGGTATGGATGTCGTGCGCAGCAAGATCGAGTCTCTGGGCGGTCATGTCGATGTCGAGACGAAGATCGATGAGGGCAGTGTATTCAAGATCAAGCTTCCATTGACACTGGCAATCATTCAGGCACTGCTGGTCAAGGTACAGGAAGAGATGTATGCGATTCCGCTTGGTTCAATCGATAGCACCATCAATATTACACCGGATGATATCAAGACGGTACAGAATAAGGAAGTCATTGTTCTGCGCGGGCAGATCATTCCGATTATCCGTCTGGGCAATGTGCTCAGTGTACCAAAAGTCGATGATACGGAGAATGAAGATATTTTCGTTGTTGTTGTTCATTTGGGCGACCGTAAGGCCGGTATTGTCGTTGACAATCTTATTGGTCAGCAGGAAATTGTTATCAAGACGCTGGGCAAGCTGCTGGTCGGGCTCAAGATTTTCTCGGGTGCGACGGTGCTTGGTGACGGCCGTGTTGCTTTGATTCTGGATGTTGGCACATTGATGCAGTAAGAGGAGGAAGCTAAGATGGCAAAGGATAATAATAATGCTGTAAATGAAGAGGTTCAGGTGGTTGCATTTAAGCTCAGGAAGGAAGAGTATGGTGTAAGCATCCTGAATGTACAGGAAATCAAAAACCTTACCGATATCACCCGTGTCCCGTTTGCCCCGGAATATATCAAGGGAGTAATCAATCTGCGCGGCAGTGTGCTTCCAGTCATTGACCTGAAGAAACGCATCGGGCTGGAAGAGATGCCTTATACGGACAGCACACGCATTGTCATCATGAAAATCGATGAAATCTCGATCGGCATGATCGTCGATGCTGTGACCGAGGTGCTCAGTATCGATTCGATGCATATTGATACGACAAAGTCCATCAGCGATAATGATGGCAACCGCTTTATCGGCGGCATTGGCAATATTGATGGTCGTCTGGTCATTATGCTGAATCTTGACGAGATTATTGATCTGCCGGGAGAAGGAAAATAACCAGAGGCAGCAAACTGTATCTAAGCATATAGGAAACTGCACCAGGCAGCTCTGACTATTGTTGTCCGGTGGTTTCATAGTAAAGGATGAGGTGTCAGTATGTCGGATGATGTTTTGGAGTTATCTGCAGCGCAGATGGATGCATTGCGTGAGATTGGAAATGTCGGTGCGGGTAATTCTGCGACAGCGCTTTCGCAAATTATCAATCGACGGATTGAGATGAATGTGCCGAAAGTTTCTATCGTGCCCTTGGGGGATGTCCCTGATCTGGTCGGCGGGCCGGATGCAATGGTGGTTGGCGTTTTTCTTCGTGTTTACGGGGAAGCGCCAAGCAACATCCTGTTTTTGCTGCCAAAGGATAGTGCGTTTTATCTGGTTGATACGCTTATGGGCAAGTCCCATGGGGATACCCGGGGACTTGATTTTATGGATGAGTCTGCTTTGATGGAAATCGGCAATATTTTGGCTGGTGCGTATTTGAATGCGTTGTTCTGCTTTACGAAATTATCGCTTTTGCCGTCGATCCCGGCATTGGCTATGGATATGGCTGGTGCGATACTGAGTGTTGTTTTGGTACAGCTTGGGCAGATGGGTGATCATGCACTGGTCATTGAGACGGAATTCCTGGCAGAAGAAGATGGGATCAAGGGCCATTTCTTTTTGGTGCCGGATCCGGGATCCCTGGAAACGATTTTGTCAGCGGTAGGAGTTGAATGATATGCCAGAACTGATTCGGGTGGGGATGGCTGATTACAAGGTCAGCCGTGGACCAGCAGTGATTATAAGCTATGGCTTGGGATCCTGCATAGGAATCTCCCTTTATGATCCGCAGACCAAAATTGGCGGGCTTTTGCATATCATGCTGCCAGACAGTACACAGTCAAGAGTCAGTGAAAACCCGGCGAAGTTTGCCGATACAGGACTTCCTCTTATGATGGGGGAGCTTTTGCAAATGGGGGCGAATCGCAGGCGTCTTGTAGCGAAGATTGCCGGAGGAGCGCAGATGTTTGCCTTTGCGAATGCGACGGATATCATGCGGGTCGGCGTGCGTAATGCAGAGGCGGTCAAACGGGTGCTGAGGGAACTGGATATTCGTCTGCTGGCAGAAGATACCGGCGGAAATTATGGCAGGACGGTACAGATTGATCTGGATACCGGGGCCTATAAGGTGAAGACCATCGATAAGGGAGAAAAAGAGATTTAGCAGGTGATCGATTTGATGAGATTAGCGACAGCACTCACTTCAGCGATTATTGCAGCGCTGGTGATTATTTTGTCCGGGCTATTGTCTGGTGCACGCTATGAAACCGTAGCGTTTCGTACCGTGATTGGATTTGTAGTTGCGGGAGGCATCGTATATGCCGTGGATCTATGGCTGGAGAGATATGGATTTCCTGCTTTTTTTAGAAAAAGTCAGCTGGAAGAAGGGGAACCTGCTGCGGCGAAAGAGAACGGGGAAGGTGAGAAGACAACTGAGGAGATCCCGGAAGAGACGCAAAAGGATCTTTCCACAGAGGACATGGCTGCAGGAGATGATTTTCAGCCGCTTTCAGCGGAGCAGCTGCAGCGTGTTTCACCGCCGCAGGAGTAGTGTGACGGTATGCTGGATGTTAAGGGAGGCAGTTGATGAATGAAAAATGAGGATAAGCCCTCCGTAGATATCGCTTCCCTTTGGGGTATTTATCAAAAGGACAGGTCTACTGAGGTCAGAGATCAGCTTGTAGAGCAATATCTGCCATTGGTAAATATCATTGCTGGCAGGTTGGCAATTGGACTGCCGTCTCATGTAGATCGGGATGATCTTATCAGCAGTGGATTTTTTGGTTTGCTGGATGCGATTGAACGTTATGATTATGCTCGCGGCAATAAATTCGAAACCTACGCGGGAGTGCGCATTCGCGGGTCTATGCTGGACTATCTTCGCTCGAAGGACTGGCTGCCGGTGTCTATGCGCCAGAAAATAAGAAAATATGAACAAACGGTGACGGAGCTCGAAGGACAATTGGGGCGGCCGGCTACTGATGCAGAACTGGCAGATGAACTTGGACTTGCTGCCAAGGATTTACAGGCGCTTGTCACACAATTGAATGTAGCGACAATCATTCCGTTGGAGGAATATGTGCATGCGGAGACACCACAGATCGGTGAGATGGATCCGCAGGAGATGGTAGAGCGCAATGAACTCAAGAATATTCTTGCAGGTGCAATCGATAAGCTCCCGGATAAGGAAAAAACGGTTGTATCGCTTTATTACTATGAAGAATTAACATTGAAAGAAATCAGTTTGATTTTGCATTTATCAGAGGCAAGGATATCACAGCTGCATACGAAAGCGGTATTTCGTTTGCGCGGATATTTGTCCCGTGCAAAAGCAAATCTTTTATGATAGCATAATAATTTCTGAGGAGGGGTATGTCATGGATGAAGGGAAGGGCATTCTGACAGCCGGCAGCAAAGAAGCTGGCTACTTGTTTGAGTTTAAGCCGGAAGGCGTTTTTTTGACGGTGTACCCTTCTGCGGATGAAGGGATACTCTTTGAACTTTCAGATATGCGGCAAATCCTGAAGGATTATAGTGTTGATGACTATAATATCGAGATGCTGGCTCATACGGTCCGGGAGGCTTCAGGTCAGCGGCAGAAGCTTGCAGAGAAATTCGTTGCACCTGATTCGGATGAACCTGGTGATGGCATCATTGATTCCATTGAAAAAAGAGCTGAGGCAGAGGCAGGACGGGCAAAGGAAAATCGCGAGTTTGGCCGGGCAAAGATTTTGATCAGCAAGGATCGGATGACAGCTACGGTTCATTTCGAAATAAAGCCAGGCACTAAGATTCCCACGGCTGAAATGGTCATGCAGGCATTACAGGAGAGCCGTGTGGTCTATGGCATTGATATGGAGGCAGTCCAGCGTGGTGCAGAAGGAACATCTGATTTTGTCGCTGCCCGCGGCCTGCCTGCGAAGAATGGCGAGGATGCGAGGATTGAGCGAAAATTCAATCTGGATGATAAAGGGCGTCCGGCGGTCAATAAATACGATCAGGTGGACTATAAGAACCTGAATCTTTTTGTGCTTGCCAAGAAGGGGGAACTGCTGGCCGAACGCATCGTGCAGACGCAGGGAACTCCTGGCCGCAATGTGTTCGGTGATGAAGTGCATGCGAAAAATGGCAGGCCGAAGCCGGTACCGAACGGGAAGAATACTGTGGTACGCGAGGAAAACTTCGTCTATGCGGATCTGGACGGCCAGATCGTGGATACCGGCTCGAAAATCAGCATCGACCCGCGGCTTGAAATCCGCAGCGATGTGGGGGTGCCAACCGGGAATATTGATTTTACTGGCTCTGTATCGATTACCGGCAGTGTACAGCCGGGGTTCGTTGTCAAGGCTACGGGCGATATTGAGATCAAGGGCATGGTAAGCGGAGCGGACATCGAAGGCCGCAATATCATGATCAGCGGCGGCATACAGGGCATGAACCGGGGCAAGATCCGGGCGAAGGAAGATGTCAAGGCTACTTTTGCGGAGAATGCTGAGGTAGAGGCGGAGCGCGATATCTGTATTTCGGATGTTGTGCTGCATTCGAACCTGCGTGCAGGCAAGCGGCTGGTCATTGAGGGAAAGCGTGGTCAGGTCACGGGCGGTATGCTGGTAGCCGGAGATGAGATCGTGGCAAAGAACGTCGGAAATCCGGCGAATGTCGTGACACGGCTTGTCGTCGGGATAAATCCTATGCTGGAGCGCAAGTATCAGGAGGTTTGCCGGGAATACTCCGAGGGGAAAAAACGCCTGAGTCAGCTGACTAAGGCCTTGAATACGCTGAACAAGATCGATATCAACAAACTTCCGCCAGAGCGTGTGAAACAGATTGCGGAGCTTACGCGGTCGCAATTCCCGCTCGCCGGACAGGTAGAGCGCAATGAACGCCTCATTCGCCAGATGGATGCTGAGATCCAGGGCATGCAGAAGGGGCGGATCAAGGTATCGGATACGATTTATCCGGGAGTGAAGCTGAAGATCAATTCCATCATGAAGAATATCCAGACAGAGGATCATCATTGTACCCTGACGGTTGTAGATGACTGCATCCGTACAGGTCCTTATTGACAACGTCAGATTGTGTGGAGGTGTAGGTCAGCATGGATATCAGCCCGATGAGTCTGCAGGCTGTTGT
>CAZTAP010000060.1:0-13803 GCA_964611665.1 uncultured Selenomonadaceae bacterium
CGGCACGTTCCTGCGTTGCTGTCCGTGCGCTGCCCAAAGGTGTGCTTTGTGAGATTGAGGCAGTAGCAGAGAGATAAGATTTAAGGAAACGCTGCTTAATCCGGCAGCCTGGTGTATTCATCAGCGTTTTCTTAATAAATTTGTATTTTATTTTGAAGAAGCCCTAAAGCATTGTAAATTACGCAGAATGCTTTAGGGCTTTGCTTTATGCGTTAAAAGACTTTTCTGAAAAATAGTTGACAAGTCTTTCCATTTTGTATTTAATAAAAGTAGGAAGCATTTATAGCAAGATCTGGAGGTGAGATTTATGGCAGAAGCAATCGATGTATCCATTTATCGGGACATTTTATCCTATGAGGGAGTCGGTCTTGTTGTTTGGGATTTGGAAAAGGACGAAATCGTTTATGATGAAATGCTGGAAAAAATTCTGGCAACGCCTTTGCAAAGGGAGCATTTTTCACAAGTCCTGTTGAACCGTGTTCATATACATCCTAATGATCATAAGTTTTTTCTGGATCTTGTAGCTTTTTTAAGCCGTTCACATAAGGAATACAGCAACGACAAATGTACGATGGCCTTTGAGTATCGTCTTAAGGATCTGGAGGGGTGTTACCACTGGTATCGTCTGCGGCAGGTAATCTACTTTAAGGGAAGCCGGCCTTGCAGAGTGGTAGGAGCCATGCGCAATACGGATGCAGAACGCCGTCACCAGGAGGAACTGGCGACCAGGGCGGAACGTGATCCGATGACAGGCTTATATAATAAAGGACGGGTGCGTGAGCTTATCGAGGAAGCTCTTCTGGTGCCGGATACAGAGAATGCGCTGCTTGTTTTGGACATGGATGGCTTTAAGAGTGTCAACGACCAGCTCGGGCATTTGACCGGGGATGCAGTTATTTCGGATATGGCACTCAGCTTACAGGCCACTTTTCGTCAAACGGATATTTTGGGGCGGATTGGCGGCGATGAATTCGTTGTTTTGATCCGTGACACGGTAGGTGACCGGATGTTCATTACGGAACGCTGTACGCAGCTGCGGGACCTTTTGCGCAAAAGCTTCAAAAAAGATGGACAAGAGCTGCATGTGACCGGCAGTATTGGGATTGCGCTTTCGCCGAAGGATGGGATGACTTATGATGAACTTTTTTCTTGTGCAGATACAGCCCTTTACAAAGCGAAAGAAGAAGGACGGGATACGCAGGTCTTTTATGAGACATCATTTAGAGACTACGCACTGGAACGGGAAAAGAAAAACATAGCCTGTCTTCAGGAAAAGGCATTTTTGGATAAGCCTGTAGAATATATCTTTCAGATGCTTTATGAAACAAAGGATGCAAAGCTTACGGTGGAATTATTGCTGGAGCTTTTTGCGAAATATTTCCATGTACATCGTGTCTTTATTTATCAGATGTTTGAGGAAAAATATTGGTCAGAATGTACTTTTGAGTGGCGTGCAAGGGGAATCAGTTCATCGGATGAAGCTCATTGCGGCAGGGTGGCGGATATTATCCAGCAGAACTATCAGCATAATGAATATGGATATTTTTCTGAATGTCATGATGCGGAAGAGCTGGAGCCGGAAAATGCTGAACTCCTCTTGTCGCGCGGCGTGCGGGCTTTTATCCATTGCGGCATAGTGGATGGCGAACATTTTTTGGGCTGTGTAGGTTTTGATGATGCCTGCCATGCACGCATCTGGACAAGAAAAGAACATGAAGTGCTAAAAACATTTGCTGATATTATGGGAAGCTTTCTGTTGAACCAGTCACGGATCAAAAAACTGCTGGATGGAAATCGTCATTTTCGCCTGATTCTGGATACGATGGATTCTTATGTCTGGGTTATCCAACAGGATACGCATGATGTCTTGTATATGAATACCGCTGCATATTGTGCTTTTGGAAAAGAATCACAGGTTTTGGAGAAATGCTATAAAACCTTTCAAAATAAGCAGTCAGTTTGTAAAGGCTGTCCATTTCCTGTGCAGCGCAGTGAACAGCACAGATTTTCTTTCTGGAATGAGAAGTTCCAACGGGGCTTTGAAGGAAAGGTTTTTTCTGTTGAATGGGATGCCGGGATAATGGTTTGGCTTGTTTTTACGAATAAATGACAAAATATAAAATAAGGCAGGAATCTTTCCGCTATGCTTTTAAAGCATTTTGAATGCGCAAAAATAAGCATTTCACATTTCATAATGGTTTTGATATTATGGTCTTGGTCATAGAAAAATAAGTGATGGAAATGTTTTTACGAGCAGGAGGTATTTGGATGGAAGAATTGAGCGTATTTTCGATGGGAAAGACAAATGATGCTTATGCACAGTATTTTGACGGGCAAAGTTATTTGAATATGCTTTCACTGGAGCAGGTAGTTGTTGGCAATGTGACTTTTGAACCTGGCTGCAGGAATCACTGGCATATCCATCATGCAGCGCAGGGCGGCGGGCAGATGCTTTTGTGCACAGCAGGAAGAGGCTATTATCAGGAATGGGGGAAAGAAGCGAGAGAACTCCATCCGGGAGATGTCGTTCACATCCCTGCGAATGTGAAGCACTGGCATGGAGCGGCTCCGGATAGCTGGTTCCAGCATCTGGCGATTGAGGTTCCTGGCGAAAAATGCCAGAATGAATGGTGCGAAGCTGTAGCAGACGAGGAGTATGCGAAGCTGAAGTAAAAAAGATGTTCAAGAACAAACAGTGCAGGGAAAACCAGGAGGCTGGGTCAGCTTTCTGGTTTTTTGCATATGTGGTATGATAGAAACTACAGGTTGTTGGGGAGGATATCGTGTAAAGTATTGCAAGTGAAATAGCAAAAAGGGGCAGAGGATTCGTATGGATGAGGCGAAACGGGAGGAACTGGCGGTACGGGCGGCACAGCTTTATTATTGTGAGGACTACAGTCAGCAGCGGGTTGCGGAGGCATTGGGAACATCACGGCCATCGGTGTCACGGCTTTTGCAGTATGCAAAGGAAAATGGCTATGTGGAAATTCGTATCCATGATCCGGCACAGAATATGGAACGACTGGCAGCAGCTGTACAGCAGCAGTTCAAGCTCAAGGCAGTGCAGGTAGCAAGCGCCGGTCTGGATGATGAGAATGAAATCAAAAAATATATCGGGCAGAAAGCGGCAGAATATCTTGATACTATCGTACAGGATCAGGATATTATCGGAATCAGCTGGGGAACGACAATGTATCATGTGGCCTGTGCCCTGCAGCCCAGGACGTTGTCCGGAGTTCAGATCGTACAGCTCAAGGGTGGTACATCGCACAGCAGGGGGATGACCCATGCATATGAGATCCTGGAGAAATTTGCACGGAATTTTTCGGCAGAGGCACATTATCTGCCGCTGCCGGTCATTTTTGATACCAGGGAACTTAAGGAAATGGTCGATGGAGACAGCTATATCCGTTCTGTATTAGCATTGGGCCGACAGGCGAATATTGCACTCTTTACCGCAGGGACGGTACGGGATAATGCATTGCTTTTTCAGCTTGGCTATCCGATCACTGCAAAGGACAGGGCGGATATCAAACGGCATGCAGTAGGTGATATCTGCTCGCGCTTTTTTACTGCCCGGGGGGATATCTGCAATGCTGAAGTGGATGCACGTACTGTCGGCATTCGGCTCGATGAGCTCCGCAGTAAGGAATACAGCATCCTGATTGCTGGCGGGCAGCCTAAATATGAGGGCATCAAAGCAGCGATTTCGGGAGGCTGTGCGAATGTGCTGATTACGGATCAATATACAGCACGAAGGTTATTGAACGATAAATAGAATACGGACAGGAAGGTTGACAAAACAGGCTCATTGATGGATAATAAAAATAGTAATCAAATAACTACAATATACTGGGATGGAAAACTGGAAACGGAGGACTTATGGAGATTAAAGTAAAGGCATGCCTTTTGTTGGATGAGATGAAGTCTCAGGGAAACGGAATGCGCGAAGTGTTGCTTTTCCTGGGCAAAATGCTGGTTTTGCGAAAAGCATCGTTTATAGGGCATCGGGATTATTTGACAGCTGTGCTGGAACCGGATGGTCATGCAGTGGCCGCAGCTGGATTTTTTGACGAAATCAGTCAGGAATATGCCGTCTGGCCGCAAACATCCGCAGGAATCGGGGTGACCGGGGCCGATTTGCTGGTGCACTCCCTGGCAGAACAGCTGCAGCTGATGGATGAGAAAGAACTTCCTGTACTTTTCCGTGAAGCACTGGCTGAAGCGCATTTAAAATCGGTGGAAATTTTGCCGGAGGCGCTGTTCTATCTGGGGCAGGGGCTGTTGGAAATGAAGGAAACGGAGCGTCTTTATCTGGGCATCAGCGGGATGGGGCTGCCCTCGGATTTGTCTGCTTTACAGGGACAGCAGATCTGCATGGTTGACTGCAGCCCCTATTGGCAGCAGATCTGGCGTATTCAGGAGTTTCTGCTTTATGGAAAGTCTGCTTGTATCTGCGGCAACCCTTTGCTGAAACCACTGTCAGATGCAGAGGGAAAAGATCGTCAGTTTGAACGGGTCTTTTTGAGCGGGCCGCAGGATGTGGACTGGACGGAGATCGAGTCTGAACTTTTGCAGGATACGTATGGCCAGTATGGATATGGCTGGCCGAAAGCAGGGATGTTTGGCTTGCTGACCGTTGAACATGCATTGCATGTTTTGAAGCCGGAGGGCAGAGGAATCGTTGTTTTACTGGATGGAGAGCTTTTCCGCGGAGGAAAAGATGAACGGGTCCGGAAAGAGCTTCTGGCAGCGGATGTCATAGAAGCGGTTATTTCGCTTCCTCCTATGGGGCAAAACAGCTTGCTTACCAGGGATCTTTTGCTGCTTTGCAAAAACAAGCCGGCTGATATGAAGGGGAAAATACAGTTCATCAATGCCAGCCGGATGGGGCAGCCTGAAGGGAAAGGACGGGTGCTTTCTGAAAAGGATGTCTTGCTCATCCGTAAGGTCATACAGGAGAAACAGGAGGTCGATGAGTTCAGTACGATTGCAGCAGTATCCGGACTGGCAAGGGCTAACTTATTGCCCGCACAGTATGTACAGCATCGTACGACACAGGTGGAAGGGCTGGGCAGAGTGAGTTTTGGCTGGACCGGCTGGCCGGAAGGAAAGGAGTTTCTTCAGTTAAAGAACATTGCCGTAATATTCCGGGGAATCAATGTCATTCGGAATATCATAGAAAGTCCGACGGGAAAATACAAAATCATCAATTTGGCCGATGTGCAAAATGGGCAATTATTGGTGGAGCATCTGAAAAATTATGAAGTAGGCAGTACGAAAGTCGATACATATTTGGTAGAGCCGGGAGATCTTTTGATTACAGCCAGAGGCTCGGTGACCAAGATTTGCTGCGTACCGGAGGATATACCGGGAAATGTATTGATATCACAGAATTTTTATGGCCTTCGGAGCAAAGGGGCGGGCATTGCATCGCGTGTGCTGCAGCTTTATCTGGAAAGTCCGGTAGGATGCTACTTGCTGGAAGGCATAAAATCCGGAACGACACTGCCGCTTTTGGATCGCAGGTCTTTACAGGAGCTCAGGATACCAAAAACGCTGCTGGAAAATGCTGAGGCAACAGAGGAGATCTTTCTTTCTGGTGAAAAAGAGGCAGCAGAGCTTCGCCGGAAGCTTGCGGAGTCAGAACGCAGGCTTAAAGAGTCTATTTGGGAGTCTATGGGATTGAGGGATTATTTTCATTTGGATAAGGAAGAGTGATACCATGGAGAATTCTTCAAAAGAAGAACAACAGCATCGGGACTATATTTCCCTGCTGGAAGAATTGCTGGAAGCGGGCGACGAGACAGGCGAACTGCATTTGCAAGGGAAGCTGCTGCATGATTCGGTCAAAAAGACCAATTGTCTGGGAATCCTTATTGGTACAAAACGTCTGTACAAGGTCAGGTCACTGCGCAGCCTGATGGAAGAATATGACCGGAAGAGAAAAATCCGTGTACGTGCAGCTGGACCAGCTTATGGGAAAAATGCATTTGATGAGGAGTCAGGAAGACTTTGGCAACTCCTGCGGGATATGTGGCTGGACCGTATGGGCAGGGGAAGATTGGCACAGAGAAGCCGCCAGACTGATGAATGGCAGCTGAACCGTGTTTTGCTGCGGAGATTTTTTCAATGCATGGGTGAGCGGGAATTTCCTTTGCTGCTTGATGGAAAGGAACGACAGGTCAGGCTTCGTATGGGAAATCCGGAAGTGGTTTTCGCGGTACAGGAAAGGAATGGCACAGGTCTGATCCACATGCAGTCAGGGCTTATTTTGCTGGTAGCGGATGGAAGCTATGTGCTGCAGGGAAATGCAGTATGGTGCACTGAACGGAAATTCCAGGGAAACTTTCCGGCCTTTTACCGCAGACTGCAGGCAGATGGACAATTTACCATTCCAAACGATGATATGCCAAGCTTTCTGCGTTGTATGATGCCAAGACTTGAGCAGGTGTCCAAAGTCAAGGTGGATCCGCAGTTTCAGAATTATTTTGCTGCAGAACCTCTAAAGGCAGAAATTTATTTGGATGCATACCACCAGGGGCTTTCTATTCGTGTGAGCTTTTCTTATGGAAATATCCGTTTTGATCCAATGAAGGATAATCCTTTGACGGATTTTGGCGGAACCGGGGAGTCCAGATTGCTGATTCGGGATAAAACAGCGGAAAAGCGGATCCTGGACGCGATTTTGCAGTATGGTTTCAGGAAGAAAAACCAGGGGTTTGTACAGGCTGATGAAGAATCCTGTTATCTTTTCCTGCGGAAGGCTTTGCCGGAGCTTTCCCGCCTGGCTGCTGTTTATTATGCAGACGAGTTTAAGGATGGTCTGGTAAAGTCCATGCCTGTCCTGCGTCTGGGAGTAAGTGTAACTAAAGAAAACATGCTGCGCGTTTCACTGCAGACACCGGAACTGGATGTTCAGGAAATGCTGGATATCCTGGAAGCCTGCCGTTTGAAGCGGTCATACTATCGCCTGCGCGATGGACAGTTCATTTTCCTGGAGAGCGGGGAACTTCGGAGCATGGCGGATTTCTTTCATAATATTGAAGGTGTTGGGATCAGGCAGGAAAATCAGCTCGTTCTGCCGATGTCACAGGCAGTCCTGTTGGACGGTCTGCAGCAGGATGCATCGAATGAGCCTGCGGTGTTTTCTATTGACTTTGATGCGAGCAGTCGGAAATTGCTGCATGCGATTTGGAATCCACAGGAATGCGCAGGTAAAATCCCAGAGGTATTCCAAAAGATTCTGCGCTCTTACCAGAAATCTGGTGTGCAATGGTTGTTCAATTTATCGGTTTGTGGTCTCGGAGGAATTCTGGCTGATGATATGGGGCTGGGAAAAACCCTGGAAACTATTGCTTTTCTTGCCATGCAGGCAAGTGGAAGCAGCAAACCTTCCCTGATTGTCGTGCCTGCAGCTGTTCTATATAATTGGGAGGCAGAATTCCGGCGATTTGCACCCTGGCTCCGTGTTGTTGTGGTACAAGGGAAACCGCAGGAGCGAAAAGCGCTTTTGGAAGCTTCCGGGTATGATGTGGTTCTAACAACGTATTCTTTGCTGCAGCGTGATTTGGTGTATTATCTGCAGTGTGAGTTTCAATATGTATTCCTGGATGAAGCGCAGCATATCAAGAATCCCCTCACGAAGAGTGCAAAGGCTGCCAAGAGCCTGCATTCAGTATGTCGGTTCGCACTTACCGGAACACCGGTGGAAAATAATTTAATGGAGCTCTGGTCTGTTTTTGATTTCATTCTGCCAGAATACCTCATGAAATATAAGCGTTTCAAGATGGTCTTTGAGGTACCGATTGTTCAGGAACATAACCGGACGATGGCAGAAGAACTAAGGCGCCGCATACGTCCTTTCCTTTTGCGTCGTATGAAGTCCACCGTGCTGAAGGAACTGCCGGCGAAAATGGAACAGCCGTGGTTTTGTGATATGTCTGCAAGACAAAAGAAACTCTATGCAGCATATCTTGCACAAAGCCAGAAAGAATTCCGGCAGATTATGGCAGAGTCAGACCGAGGGCAGAAAAGCATTACTATTTTGGCTTTACTGACCAGGCTGCGTCAACTTGCGTGCGATCCGGGAATGTTTTTAGAGGATTATGGAGGGCGGTCCGGCAAACTGGATGCACTGATGGAGATTGTGCCTGCGGCAATCGAAGGCGGACACCGCATGTTGATTTTTTCTCAGTTTGTTGTAATGCTGCAGCGAATCGCCGGACAGCTCACGAAAGCAGATATTGACTATCTTTACCTTGATGGAGGTACGGACTCCAGAGAAAGGCTGCGTCTGTGCCAGCAATTCAACAGCGGGGACTGTTCTGTTTTCCTGATTTCATTGAAGGCCGGGGGCACGGGAATGAACCTTACCGGTGCGGATATGGTCATTCATTTTGATCCCTGGTGGAATCCTGCAGTGGAGGATCAGGCTTCTGACCGGGCGTACCGCATGGGACAGACTCGGATGGTCCAGGTTTTGCGACTGATTGCCAGAGGGACTATTGAAGAGAAGATTTATCGTTTGCAGGAAGCAAAACGTGTTTTGATTGACGATATGATCGAGCCGGGAGAACATTTTTTGACAAGGCTGAGTCGAAAAGAGATTTTTGAGCTTTTTGAACCTTTGTGATGGGAAAGGTAATTGATGAAAAATAATTTAGTAAATCAAAAACTATTGACAAAATCCACACGATGGGTTATCATAAAAACATGAAGTAATTAAAAAACTATTTTTACAGCAATGATTATAAATAGTAAATCAAAAACTATTATAATACGGAGGGGATTTTGTTATGATTTATTATGCTTCCGCTGTTCATTTTAACTACAAAAAAGCATGGCAGGATGAGAAGCAGGCACGGGAAGATGTATTCGAAGCACGAGAAATTTATCGCATGAATAACTATATTCGCCGTCTGATGAATTCACAGCCTGGAATCTTTGCGGCGGTTTATGAGGCGGCACCACAGATTTTTAAAATTGCAGCTGCTCTTGAAGCAAAGAATGGAAGCATAGAACGACTTTCCAGTGAACTGAAGATGATGTTTGGGAAAAAATACGGTATGAAAAACATTGTTTTTGATGCATTCAAGGAAATCCATACGGAGCAGTTCTTCAGCGAATGTCTGGATGCTGCGTATGATGCAGATTATCTGGATTTACGCACGCCCTCTGTTTATTCTCGCTGGAACGATATCCGCAGCCGGGGCGAGTTCAGGCTCGGATCTGCTTTGTGCAGTGCAGAGCCGTTATCACTCGAAACAGCCTTGGAACGGGCAGATACGCTGCTTGCAAGTGAAGACTTTCGTGAAGAAATTGTTCGTATTTTTTCAAAGGATAATGCGCAGGTATTTATAGCGCATCCTGTGCAATATAGAATCGTCGTCGGTCAGGCAGAGAACGCATTGCCTATGGTGGAACTATTGTTGGATTGTCTGTATGCAAATCATCGTTTGCAGGGAAGAAGATGGGAAAGGATTTTTCAGTTCAAGGAAAATTGTGTGAACAATAAGCGTCTGGAGCAGGTTTTCTGCAATGCGTCCGGGGTGGCAATTGTGCTGGATACCTCGGGGGAAAGCAGCGGAGAAGGTATGTTTGCCTCGGGTTATCAGAGGTGTGTGGATTTTATTGCTCCTTTTTTGGCAGAACGTCATCGTGATACCTTGTTTATACTGGTAGAATCCATAGAAAAACCAGGTTTTGCTAAAAAACTTATGGCAGCTTTGCCAGAGAATATGGAATTCATTTGTCTGCAGGAAGGTGCAGGAGATAAACTGGAAGCTGAAAAATATCTGGCACAGCTGATAGAGCGTTCTGAAATGGCAGCTTATCAAGAGGAACAGGATGTGATCCTTGCTGAAGATAAATCAAGCTATAGTGCTTCGGAAATATACCGGGTTTTTCAGCATTGGCAGGAAAATCTTTTGAGGAACAGGATTTATGGTGCTTATCGTTCTTGTCCCGTGATACAGAAGGCAGCGGAAGTACCGCGAAAAAAGGCATATGATGAATTACAGGAACTTATTGGTTTGCAGGAGCTCAAGACCGTAATGCGGGATATGGTTGCAATGGCGAAGCTTAGTAAGATCCGCAGGAGCTGGGGATTCAAGGAGATTGGCATGTCACGGCACATGGTGTTTACTGGAAATCCTGGCAGTGCGAAAACGACGGCTGCACGTTTGTTGGCGCGTATCTTTGCGGAAAATGGCATTCAGCCGACAGCGAATCTTGTGGAATGCGGCCGGGCAGATCTTGTGGGACGTTATGTCGGATGGACTGCGAAGCTGATTTGTGCAAAATTTCGTGAGGCGTCGGGGGGTGTGCTTTTTATCGATGAAGCCTATGCGCTGGTCGATGGTTCTCATAGCTTTGGCGATGAAGCAATCAATACGATTGTCCAGGAGATGGAGAATCATCGCGATGATGTGGTTGTTATTCTGGCCGGCTATCCGGAGAAAATGGCTGAATTTTTGGAGAAAAATGAGGGGTTGAAAAGCCGGATTGCCTTCCATTTGGATTTTCCGGATTATAATGATAAGGAATTGCTGGAGATACTGGAGCTTATGGCTGCTCAAAGCGGCTATCAGATTACTTTGCCGGCCAGGAAGAAATGCCGAAAGATTTTTCAGTTCGCAGCCATGCAGAGTGATTTCGGCAATGGACGCTTTGTCCGGAATCTGTTTGAGCGTGCAATCATGCATCAGTCTGTACGCTTGGGAACGAAAGAACAGGAAATCAGTCTGCCTACGCTCAGAAAATTGACCGTGGAAGATTTCAGTCAGGAAGAAAATCGATTGATGCGCTTAACGCACTGTATCGGTTTTTCTGGTACAATATGAGAAAATTTATCTGCAATTTTACTGGAGGGAAATTCTATGAGACAGCGTGCATTTTATTTTTCTGATGAAAAGAAATTGTGGCAGGAGTGTCTGCAGGAGGATTTCTGTCAAAAGGAAATACAGGAACTGCCGGCATTTCTTATTTGCGGCTCCAAACAAGGTGCAAAGACTTTGCTTTGGGATATCCGGGAAGGAAAGTCGTGCGTGAAAGACAATCCTTGCGGTTTTTTGGGGAGGCTTCCTGCATTGAAACAGGAAGAACAGATTGAGACGGTACGGATGCCCTTTCGTTGGTGTGTGGTCCAACGCGATCCATTGCAGCCGGTACTGGTCTTTCTGGACCTTCTGCAGTTGAGAGCATATCGAAAAGGCCAGGAAATTTGTTTTTTACCGCCGCATTGGCTGCGCTGGAGTTTGGCAATCGATGCTGCAGAACAGAGAATGGTAGCGATTCCCCAGGCGTTTGGTTTTGCGAAAAGGTCATGCTGGCGGGATGGTATTCCTGAGGCGGCATCTTCGGAGGGAACAGGTGCGATGCCTGAGCTTGTGACAGAAGCTGTGTTAGAGGCACTGCGTGACAATATTCAGGCTGCATGGGGGTTGAGGCCGGGAATAACGGCAAAAACGACAGGAATGAAAAAGCTGTTGGCATTTGTATTACGGCCATATGATTTGAATATCGTTTATCTGCATCGATTGATTGGAAAAGATTTTGCGAGAGTTTTCCTACGGTCAGAAAGGAGCAACTTTCCTTTGTTATGCCAATACTTGAAGCAGCAGTTTCCAGATTGTTTACGCAAGGCCTATGCGGTGAATCCGTATGCGGTTGTGGCATATCTGCTGATGCAGCGGCTGGGCTTTCATGACATCAATTTGATTCGCCGCTTTTTTAGTTATACCAGGCTTTTTGGTATGGAACTGGAGGCATTTTTTTATGATGCAGCACATGGCATTGTGTGTACTGCTGTGCAGGGTCCAGGGGAATCCTATTGCCGCAGCCTTGTCAATGTATGTGGATGGATGATCGAAGTGCGTGGTGAAGTACGGGCGGCCAGCCTGATGGAAAAGGCATGCAGGTCAGGATGGAGTGAGAAACAGACAGATTTAGTCCGCATGTTTCAAAATGAATACGAAGGACGCAGAATTCTGTCTGTAAGATTAAGAAAACGTTTTCTTAAAGAAGGCCTGACAGAATGTATACATGATGCTGCGGTAAGGGAAAGAAATCAATGGTACAACAAAGACGGTGTAAATCAGCATATATTGTATACGCAGGAAGAACTGGCTTGTGCAGGAAATTTTGCGGGGTATGATTTCTGTCTGCCGCCGGATACGGATGCATTGTCAGAACTTGGACGGTGCTTTCATAACTGTGTGGGGAGCTATGCAAGGGCAGTCCTGCATAAAGAAACGTTGGTTGTTTATGTGAAGCAGGCGGAGCTGTATCTTGCCTGTCTGGAAGTGCAAAATAGAGAAATTCGGCAGATGTTTGGGATATGCAATAAAAAATTGCCAGAGGACCTGGCGGAGATTTGTCTGGAATGGAATCGGGAAAAGTGGCCAGAAAAAGAGATGGGATGTTTGCCTGCTTGAACAAAAAGAAAAAACATATTTACAATATGTTCAAAATTTGCTATATTGAAAGAGTAAATGAAGTTCAGGAAACGGGGTACAGATTATGGATTTTGCAAAACTTATTGATCACACGTTATTGAAGACAGATGCGCAGCGCAAGGATATTGTGCGTCTTTGTACAGAAGCGAAGGAAGCAGGCTTTGCTTCTGTTTGTGTGAGCCCTGTCTGGGTATCCTATGCAGCGGAACTGCTTAAGGATACGGGGGTGAACGTTTGTACAGTGATTGGCTTTCCACAAGGGGCAACGCCGACTGCAGTCAAAGTATTCGAGACGGAGCAGGCTGTCCGGGATGGCGCAGATGAGGTCGATATGGTCATTGCGGTTGGCAGGCTCAAAGGCGGAGAGGATGATGCGGTTGAGCAGGATATTGCAGCTGTTGCCGGAGCGGTGCAGGGAAAGGCATTGCTGAAAGTCATTATTGAAACCTGTCTTTTGACCGATGAAGAAAAAGTCAGGGCTTGCAAGCTCGCCAAGGCTGCAGGGGCTGATTTTGTTAAAACGTCGACAGGTTTTTCAACTGGTGGTGCAACCGCAGCGGATGTGAAACTCATGCGCGAGACCGTTGGAGCAGGGATGGGCGTCAAGGCTTCAGGCGGCATCGGCAGCGCGGCAGAAGCTGCCGCGATGGCAGAGGCTGGAGCGACACGCATTGGCACCAGCCATGGCATGGAGATTATTGGAAAATAGCTTTCTGAGATAAAAGAAAAGACAGCCCGGATTCCCCACGGATGTGGGGTGTCTGAGCTGTCTTTTTTTATAAATCTTTTTTCAAATGCAGTTTCATCGGCTTGGTTTCTGGTATAAAATCATGAAAGCCAAGTTTCTGGTAGAGCGGATAGCCATCCTTTGTGGCGGTGAGTTCGATATAGTCGAGATCGAATTTGTAGGCATCCTGGATCAGGAGCTGCATAAGTTTTTCTGCGTGTCCCTGCTTTCGAAAGGCAGGATCGGTGTAGACATTGAGGACAAGACCTGTGCGGCCATTGATAAAAGAAGGCCGCGCGGGTTTTTCCGTAACAAGAAGCAATGCAATGGCACGGACCTGGCTGCATTCATCTGTAGCGAGATAGGCATGAATATTTTTATTCAGATGTTTTTGGAAATACTGGTTCAATTTCGGTACAAGATCATCGACATAATGTGGTGCAAGACCTTGATGGTATTCGTGCAGGTAAGCAATTCTTTTTTCTACGATTTGTGGGATATCGGCAATGACTGCCTGCTGGTACCTCATTTTAACAGCTCCTTTCTGCCGTTTTTATTTTCATTTTAGGCGAATTTTCCAGAATAGGCAATGGACCGTAGGACGGATAATCGATGCGT
>CAZTAP010000061.1:0-13789 GCA_964611665.1 uncultured Selenomonadaceae bacterium
AACAGATTGCAAAGCTGAAGCAGGAAGCTGCAGAAGCCATCAAAAAAACCGCTGCGAATCTCAGCGAACTCAACGATGTACGCGTCAAGTATCTTGGCAAGAAAGGCGAACTCACGAGCATCCTGCGCGGCATGAGCAAGCTCAGCAAGGAAGATCGTCCGCGCATCGGCCAGATCGTCAATGAAGCCCGCGCCCAGATCGAGACGCTCATTGCCGAGAAGAATGAAAAGCTTAAGGCACAGGAGCTTGCAGAACGCCTTGCCAGCGAGAAAATCGACATTACCCTGCCGGGTCGTCAGCAGCCGCTCGGTCATATGCATCCGCTTACGCTCACACTGAACCGCATCAAGAAGATTTTCATGAGCATGGGCTTCAGCGTAGAAGAAGGACCGGAGATTGAACGCGATTATTTCAATTTCGAGGCACTGAACCTGCCAAAGGATCATCCGGCGCGTGATATGCAGGATTCCTTCTATATTACCGATGAGATTCTCATGCGTACGCAGACGTCGCCAGTACAGGCACGTACGATGCAGTCCCACGAGCCGAACAGCCCGATCCGCATGATTGCGCCAGGCCGTGTATATCGCCGTGATGACTATGATGCAACGCATTCTCCGATGTTCACACAGGTAGAAGGCCTCGTCATCGATGAGGGCATCAGCCTTGCAGACCTCAAAGGCACGCTTGAGCTTTTCCTGCATCAGATCTTCAGTGAAGATGTCGGCGTGCGCTTCCGTCCGAGCTTCTTCCCGTTCACGGAGCCGAGTGCCGAAGTCGATATTTCCTGTGTAATGTGCCACGGCAAGGGCTGCCGCGTCTGCAAGGGAACAGGCTGGCTGGAAATCCTCGGCGCAGGCATGGTCCATCCGCATGTATTGGAAATGAGCGGCTATGATCCCAAAAAGGTCAGTGGTTTTGCGTTCGGCCTTGGCGTAGAGCGTATTGCGATGCTTTCCTATGGCATCGCTGACCTGCGTTTGTTCTACGATAACGATACGAGATTTTTGCGTCAATTCTAAGCAACAAGGAAAAGGAGAAAAAACATGCAAGTATCCATTAAATGGCTTCACGATTATATAGATTTCACAGAAACTGCGGAAGAGCTCGCAGATAAACTCACCATGGCCGGTGTGCCGGTAGAAAATGTCATCCGTGCCGATGAGGGACTGGAAAAGGTCATCACGGGACGCATTGAGAAGCTTGAACCGCATATGAATTCCGACCATCTGCAGATCTGCACGATGAATGTCGGTCAGGATAAGCCCATCATCATTGTTACCGGTGCGCAGAACGTCGCAGAAGGACAGATCGTGCCGGTTGCCATGGTCGGTGCGCATTTGCCGAATGGCCTGAAGATTTCCAAGGGCAAGCTGCGGGGCGTCGTCTCGATGGGCATGCTCTGCTCAGCCGGCGAGCTCAAGCTCGATCTTACGAAACTTACGGATGAAGAAAAGGATGGCATCTATATCCTGCCGGCAGATACGCCGGTCGGTATTCAGGTCAAGGATGTATTGGGCCTTGATGATGTCGTATTGGAGTTCGAGCTCACGGCAAACCGCGGCGACTGCTTCAGTGTATTCGGACTTGTACGTGAGGTTGCTGTGCTTACGGGCAATACGCCGAAATGGCCGGTGATCCAGGCGAGAGAGGATGACGAAGCGAAGGCTGCTGAACTCATCCGGATCGGTATTGAAGCAGAAGACCTTTGTGATCGTTTCTCTGCGCGCGTGTTGAAGAATGTCCGGATTGCTCCGTCACCGGAGTGGATGCAGCAGCGTCTGGAAGGTGCCGGCATCCGTGCAATCAACAATGTTGTCGATGTCACGAATTTTGTCATGGTAGAGCTTGGGCAGCCGATGCATGCCTACGATTATGACGAGATCGCGGGCAAGAGCCTTACGGCACGCCGTGCCGCTGCGGGCGAAGAGCTTCATACCCTCGATGACTCTACGCGCAAGGCAAAGGGCGATGAGCTCGTCATCGCTGACAGCGAAAAAGCAGCCGGCCTTGCCGGTGTGATGGGCGGCCTTGAGACAGAAGTCACGGAAAAGACGACGACGGTCGTCCTCGAGGCAGCTTCCTTCAACGGGCCGAGCATCCGCCGTACGTCTCGTGCCTGCGGGCTTCACTCGGAGGCTTCCGGACGCTTTGAGCGCGGTGTCGATGTAACGAAGACGGAGCGTGCTCTGGAGCGCGCAGCGCAGCTTCTGCAGGATATGGGTGCCTGCACGGTTACCAGGGGCATTGTCGATGTCTATCCTGCGCCAAAGGATGTGACCAGGGTTGCATTCACTACGGCACAGATCAATCGCCGTCTTGGTACAGAGATCCCGGGCGCGCAGATGGTCGAAATCCTGGAAAGCCTTGGCTTCGGGGTAGAAGCGACAGGCGGGGAAAGCTATCTGGTTACGGTTCCGTCCTGGCGCAACGACGTGACTTATATGGAGGATCTTTCAGAAGAGGTTGCCCGTATCTATGGCTTTGATAATATCCAGTCTTCGACGCCGTATGGCAGCGTGATGCAGGGACGTCAGAGCGAGCGTCAGAACTTTGTCGACCGGATCAAAGCGGTTCTCACGAGCCTTGGCATGGATGAAGAGCTTTCTTTTGCATTCACGCATCCGTCGATGTTTGACAAGCTCAATATCCCAGCAGACAGTGAACTGCGCAAAGCCATTCCCATCATGAATCCGCTGACGGATGAATATCCGCTGGTCCGCACGACGCTGCTGTCCAGTATCTTTGAGAACACGGCGCGCAATTTCTCCCGGAAGAATGAAGATATTCGTCTTTTCGAAGTTGCACCGGTATTCTATCCCAAGGCTCTGCCGGTAACGGAGCAGCCGGATGAGGTGCTGAAGCTTGCTGGTCTGATCACAGGACGCCGCAGCAGCGTGGGCTGGAATCAGAGCAATGAGCTGGTGGACTTCTATGACCTGAAGGGGATTGTCGAAGAACTGCTGGCCAATCTGAGCATTTCAAAGTATACGGTCGAGACCGGAGAGCACTATGCGATGCATCCGGGCAAGACTGCGGTATTCAAAAAAGGCCGCGAAGTCATCGCGACGCTTGGCGAAGTCCATCCGGCTGTTGCGGAAGCACTCGGCATTACGAAGAAAATGTATATTTTCGAGATGGATGTTGCAACGCTCATGAAGTATACGGCACTGAACTTCCATTATGAGGCACTGCCGAAATATCCGGCAATCAGCCGTGACCTGGCTGTTCTTGTCGATGCAGCAGTTGAGGCCGGTGCCATTGAAAAGACCATTGCAAAGAATGCCGGCAAGCACTTCAAGGGTGTCTGCCTGTTCGATGTCTACACGGGCAAACAGATCGGCGAGGGCAAAAAGAGCCTGGCGTTCACGATGCAGTTCCAGTCGAAAGATAAGACGCTTACCGATGAGGAAGCAGATACAGCTTTCCAGAATATCCTGACTGCTGTACAAAAAGAATATGGTGCAGAGCTGCGGGCATGACCGTCTGCTCAAATAAAAAAAGCCGTCCAGATGGACGGCCTTTTTTATTTGAGCAAGGACTGGAAAGCAACTGCTCTGCCAAGTACCTTCAAACGGGCAGTTTTTTCAGAAAGCGCAAGCAGGACTGGCGGGTAAGCCGGATTCTCTGCCTGCAGGATAATTTGTTTTTCCAGGCAGCAGATCCGGCGGATCAGGAGCTGGTCATCCAGATAGACGGCCATGATGGCTCCATTCATCAGCTGTTCCTCCTGACGCAGGAAAACGAGATCTCCCTGCTGTACGCGGGCTCCTGTCATGGAAGTGTCCGGCATATGCACGGACAAATCACAGGAAAAATAATCGGTCAGTGAAGCAGATTCCTCCAGGAAATAGCTTTTGCCAATATCGAAATAATCCGCTAATTTTTGGATAACACCCATACGGGGAATGGCTTTCAATAAAATCCATTTGCCGACGGTGCTCTCGCTGACGCCAAGAATTTTGGCGAGCTCACTTTGGTTAATGTCTCTTTTGCGCATGAGGTATTTCAGACGGTCACGAAATAAAACTTTAATCGGTCTGTCTCCAGGTATCTTATCTTCAGGCATTTAATCACATCCTATCAAGCTTATGATAACGCTAAATATGAGGGTTCTTAGCAAAAAGCTCAGTTTAGTGTATCAGTGAAAAACGAAAATTAACTCATAACATCTTTTTTACTGCTATTGTCTGAAAACCGCAGGAATCTATTATATTATAAAAGATAATGTAAAAATAATCTATGCATCAAAATGAACAAAAAAGCACAGATACAGTTTAACTGTAGAAAACAAATCTATTATTGTAAGGAGCAGGAGGAGATGAAAGGGGGCAGGAAATCGGGATGACTTTGGAAGGATTTCAGGTGAAGCGGGGATTGATAAGGAAGCACCCTGCAGAACAATTAGGAATTTCCGCTGATTTATTTGAAGAATGGGAGCTGCATCCAAATGATGTAGAACAGGGTCATCAAAGGATAATTTTCCATGTTTATCTGGTTTTTATCAACGCCTTTTTGGAGGGGAAGACATATAGAATAAATCTCTAGATAAATCATGAGAAAGGCTAAAAAAGATGTTTTTTTTATTGTAAAAAAATACTGTTTGAAGTTCTTATAGTACTTTTGAACTTATGGTTAATCTGTACTTTTGGTGCTAATGATAATTCATGATGTATTTGCGTGAGTATAGTGTGCTCAGCCTTTGCAAGCGTCTGTTTTTTATTTTTGCCTGTATTTGCTGATTTTGTGTTATACTATCATCATGAACTTATGGACGAAAGAAGGAAAAGTGTGAAGGAAACGTTAAAACGATGTGACTGGGCTGAGCATAGTGCTGTTGAACGGGAGTATCACGATGAAGCTTGGGGAGTTCCTGTCCGGGATGAACAGGAGCTCTTTCGTATGCTTCTTCTGGAGGGGCAGCAGGCCGGGCTCAGCTGGAAAACCATCCTGGATAAACGGTCGGCGATTTGTGAGGCTTTTGATGATTTTCTGCCGGAGAAACTGGTGCTTTATGATGAAGCAAAGTTTGCAGCTCTGCTGGGAAATGAGAGGATTATCCGCAATCGCCTGAAAATCCGTGCTGCTCTGCAGAATGCACAGGCGTATTTTCGTCTGTGTGAGGAAAAGGGCTCGCTGAGCCGGTATTTGTGGTCCTTTGTAGGGAATCGTCCGATACAGAACCATTGGGCCGCATCTGCTGAGGTCCCTGTGCATACGGAGCTTTCGGATCAGATCAGCAGGGAACTTAAGCGCTATGGCTTCAAGTTCGTGGGCAGCACGATCATCTATTCCTTTATGCAGGCAGTCGGCATGGTCAATGATCATCTGGTGTCCTGCTGCCGGTATGAAGCAGTCCGCGAGCTGTCTGAGGCAAAGGGGGCGGTCAGATAATGGCAAAGAAAGCCTCCATGGATATGCTGCATGGTCCCTTGTTCAGCAAGCTGATGCTGCTGGCTGTGCCGATTGTTTTGTCAAGCATCTTGCAGCAGCTGTTCAATACAGCGGATATTGCGGTATCCGGGAAGTTCATCTCCAGTGCGGCCATGGCTGCGGTGGGCAGCAACGCGCCGATCATCGGGCTCTTTATCAGCATGGTCGGCGGACTGTCGGTTGGTGCGAATGTGCTGCTGGCCGTGGGAATCGGGCGCAAACGATTCGATGAGGTCAAAGTGTCCCTGCAGACCTCGATGACCGCGGCACTCCTGATCGGTCTTGTGCTGATGGTTCTGGGTGTCCTTGTTGCGCGGCCGATTCTGGAGCTCACGTCAGCACCGGAAGATATCATCGATATGGCTGCGACGTATTTGCGCATTTATTTTCTGGGCATGCCGTTTTTGATGATTTACAACTTCGGCAGTGCCGTGCTGCGCGCGGATGGTGATTCACGGCGGCCGCTTTACTGTCTGGTGTTTTCGAGCCTGGCGAATCTCGTGCTGGATCTGTTGTTTGTCACGGTGATTCCCTGGGGCATTGCCGGGGTGGCTTTTGCGACAACGATTGCCAACGGGCTGAGCGCGGTGCTCATCCTTTATTATCTGGTGGGTGAAAAGGGATATCTGCATCTGGATCTGCGCGGTTTCCGGCTGGACAGGGCATGTATGCGGCAGATCGTGAGCATTGGCGGGCCGGCGGCTTTGCAGGGCATTGTGTTTTCCCTGTCCAATGTCGTGATCCAGGCGGCAATCAACAGCTTTGGTTCTGATGCAGTGGCTGGAGTTTCGGCAGCCTTGAACTTTGAGTACTTTACATACTATATTGTCAATGGTTTTGCTCAGGCTGCGGTAACTTTTACGAGTCAGAATTATGCTGTGCGCAGTATGGAGCGCTGCCGGGAGATTTTCCGGCTGTCCCTTGCGGCAGCGGTGCTCTTTACCGCACTCTTATCCGCGGTTTTTGTGGTGTTCCGTTATCCGCTGCTGCATGTTTTTACCACGAGCGATGCGGTCATGGATTATGCCCTGATCCGTTTGCTCATTGTCACGGGACTGGAGTGCATGACCGCCTCCTATGAGGTATCTGGTTCCTGCCTGCGCGGCATGGGCGTCTCGATGCTGCCAGCTATCGAGACGTTGTTCGGCTCCTGCCTGCTGCGGATTTTCTTCATTTTGACGATTTTCTGGCGTATGCCGGACTTTACCTTGTTGATGAAGATTTATCCGGTGACCTGGCTGATTACGGGCACTATGGTCATGACAACCTACTTTGTTGTACAAAAAAGGCTTTTCCGGCAGAAGCCGGTATATTCCAGATGAATGGTGTAAGGAAAACAGAAAGGATGAGATGAATGAATCATTTAGAAGAAGTAAAGGCATTGCGGGCACGAAAGGATGTGCATTTCAATTGCGCACAGTCGCTGCTCTGTCCGTTTGCCAGCGAAGTCGGACTGACGGAAGAAAAGGCACAGGCTCTGGGCGCGTTTTTTGGTTCCGGTATGCTGCATGGTTCGACCTGCGGAGCTTTGAGCAGCACACTGATGATCCTTGGCATGAAAGGCTATGACAAGGAAGAGGCTGCTAGGCAGATCCAGGCATTCCGGCAGCGCCATCAGACAGTCAACTGTGCTGAACTGCTGGACATTGCCAGGGAAAAGGGAATGGAGAAGAAGCCGCATTGTGATGCGCTGGTCTATGAAATGTGCGGGATTCTCGATCAGTTGCTTGCCAAGGCGTGAGGGATAAGGAAATGCTGATTCATCCGGCAGCCCAGCTTATGCATCAGCGTTTCCATAAAAATGAAAAAAGACGTTATCTGCAGTTCTCAGCTGCGGATAACGTCTTTTTTGTCATCGTGTTTCCTTAATAAGCGTGTTCGGAACGATGCTTCGGACCGGCCGGGCTGCTCAGCAGGGCCGGGATGAGCAGCAGGATGCTCAGGCCAAGGCCCAAAAAGAGCGGATTGAGCGGTGAATGGAACAGAACCGCCAGAATAGCGGCGGCTGTACTGATGATCATGGAAGCAATGGTCCAGCCTTTGTGCAGACGGCCCGGCATGAATACCGCGAGGGTCAGCGGCAGAAAGATGCCGCCGCCGCGCAGCGCCATGGAAAGGTAATTCCAGAAAAGGACCTGAGAGCCTTCGTTGGCAATCGCAATGACCGAAGCGACGAGCAGCACAAAGAGAACCGTGACACGATTGAGACGCAGCAGCTGGCTGCTATCCTTTATACGCAGGAAACCTGCTAATATATCATGGCTGATCATTGTGCTGATGCCGAGGGAAAGTCCGGCGATGGAACTGATGAGGGAAAGGATGATGCCGCCCATGGCGATGCCGGCAATCCAGACGGGCTGATATTGCAGCAGATACATTGGCAGTACGAGGATCGGCTGCAGGTCTGGCTGCACTGCATGCATGAACATGCCGATGGCTGTACAGGGCAGGCCGACCGGGATGACGATGAGGGCTGCGGTAAAGGCACCGATTGAAGCGGTGCGCGGATTCGATGCTGAAAATATCGCCTGGATATAGGTCTGCGTGCAAAGCATGCCGACAATCAGCGAGAGAACACTGGCTGCTGCTGTGCTCACGCCGCCGCCAACGAAGCTGTACCAGGGGAATGGAGGCAATGCAGCCTGCACGGCCGGATTGCTGTGCAGTGCAAGGATTGCTGAGCTGCCTGCGATGAAAAGACTGAGCCAGACGATGACCATTTTCAGGATGCCGCCCACACCTGCGGTGCGCATGCCGCCGAAAAAGACGTAGCATGCGACAAGCACGATGAGCAGACCGGCCGCTGACCAGGAGGAGATGCCAAGGATTGCAGCAATGAGCTGGATGCCCGGCAGAGTGCTCGCAACAGCGCTGAACAGGATGCCCAGCGAAGAAACGACGCTGGTGATCGAGCCGGCAGATTTGCCATAGTTCAGTACAAGATACTGTGGGATCGTCTCCAGTGCCGTTTTGCGCAGAGGCTTTGCATAGAAAAGCCCCATGAGGATGAGACTGAGCCCTGTGCCGATGGTGAACCACCAGGCGGAGAGCCCGAGGGTATAAGCCATCTGTGCGGTGCCGATCGTTGCACCGCCGCCGACACAGGTACCTGCAATGCTGCCCGTGACGAGGGTGACTCCGGCAGAACGTCCGCCCAGACTGAAGCCTTCCGCCGAGTTGACCGAGCGTGCCGCATAGATGCCGCAGCCGATGACAAAGGCCACGGTAAGAAAGATAAGAAGAAAATGAATACCAGAAAGTTCCATAAAACAGACTGCCTCCTATGATTGCTTGTCAGAATTGAGCATATTTGCTATTATAACATCATGCTTGGATAATTTTAAATATATATATTTATATGGATGCATGTCTTTTGAGTTATGAAGGAGCAAAGCCGATGGAATTGATTCATTTGAAGTATTTTCAGACGATTGCACGTCTGGAAAGCGTGACCCAGGCAGCTGCGGAGCTGCATGTATCGCAGCCGGCGCTGAGCAAGATCCTTGCACGTCTTGAGCAGGAACTGGGGCAGAGCCTGTTTGATCGTCAGAACCGCTGTATGCGGCTGAATGCCGCAGGGAAATTGTTTTTGCAGCATGTGCAGCGCGTTTTTTTGGAGCTGCAGGAGGCGCGCCGGGAGCTCGCAGCGTTGTCGGAGCATGCAGATTCCTCTGTGATTGCGGCCTGTTCTTCTTCCCGCCTGCTGCCCAATCTTTTGACCTCTTATCTGCAGGCATACCCACAGGGAAGCTTTCAGCTGAAACAGATTACAGAGCTGGAGGATATGAGCAAGAGCCTGCTCATGGAACGCATTGACTTTGCTATTTCTTTTCAGCCGCTGCGGCACCGGGATCTCAGGACACAGAAGCTTGCCATTGAGCAGATTTTTCTGGCGGTTGCGCCGGATCATCCTCTGGCCGGCCGTGACCGCATAGATCTTTCGGAAGTGCGTCAGGAGAAATTCATTAGTCTGACCTCAGAGTGCGGCCTGCGTGAAATCACCACAGATTTCTGCGAGCAGGCAGGATTCCATCCGGATGTGCGTTTTGAAATCAACAGTCTGGAGGTCATTGGCAATCTGGTCAATGCAGGCTATGGCGTTGCCTTCGTACCGGCCTTCTGGCGCAAGTATGAAAAGGGCAAAGCACCGGTGCAGATTCCCATCAAGGCACCAGGATGCTATCGGGAAGTCTGGATTTCCTATCGAAAAAATGAGCCTTTATCCGCGGCACAGCAAAAATTCCTTACGTTTGTCGAACAATATTTTGCCATGCAGGAACGCTGATGAGAATGATTTCGCGTTGCGAAATCCTGAACAATCGTGTTATAATGAGTCTTGTCTTTTTCAAGACAGGCGATGGAGTTCGCCTTTATAGCACGCTTTGTGATGATGACTCCTGTCCAATGAAGGGACAGGAGTCTTTTTTCTTAGGTAAATGATGATGGGAGTGATTCGAATGTTCAGCTTGAAGTATTTATTCCTGGTGCTGCTCGGCGGCGGTCTTGGTGCGGTGAGCCGTTATGCGGCAACGACAGTTATTGGTGCGCGTTTTGGGACGGTTTTCCCCTTTGGCACGCTTTTTGTCAATGTTCTCGGCAGTTTTGTGATGGGGTTCATCATGATGTTTGCCATCAGTGAGCATCTGACTCTGCCGGAACCAGTGCGGCTTTTGCTGGTCGTTGGCTTTTTGGGAGGATTTACGACCTTTTCCTCGTTCAGTATGGAGACGCTTACGCTTTTTTCGGGCAGCGATTTTTTCTATGCGTTCAGCAACATGGCAGCCAATCTCGGCCTTGGCCTGCTGGCTGTCTGGCTTGGCATGGCAGCAGCAAGAATGTTGTCCTGAGCACGATAGATTTTCGATGACAAAAGGATAGCAAACAGGGTAAAATAAGAGAGAAGATAATCCAATTTGAGGGAGATGGATGTATGGAGACGATTGCCGAATTATATAAGAAGGCACTGAAGGAAGCAGAGAACTATGAGGATTTTGTTTATGACCCGGAGCAGCTGAATTGCTTATTCCATCCGGATGAGCATATACCGGCCTGGAAACTGCAGGATGCAGAGGCTTTGGAAAAGCCGCTGAGCAAGGACAGTATGGGCGTGCTGAACACGCTGGCCAGTGATGGGAAACGCAAAGCCTTTGTGCTCATTGCGCCGGCTTTTTATGGTCAGTTCAGCGATGCCGTGACCCCGGGCATGATCCGGGCAGCTTTTCGCAAGGTGGGATTTGACGGGCTTATCGAGGTTGCGGTTTTTGCGGATATCCTGACCCTGCGCGAAGCGCTGGAATTCGATCATCATATCCATACGAAGCGCGATTATATGCTTACGAGCTGCTGCTGTCCGATGTGGCTGGCGATGATCAAGAAGCAGTATGCAGGCCTTATTCCGCATGTACCGCCATCGGTCTCTCCGATGATTGCTGCCGGACGCATGGTCAAACGCCTGCATCAGGATGCGCTTACGGTCTTTGTCGGTCCGTGTATTGCCAAAAAAGCAGAAGCAAGGGAACCGGATATTGCAGGAGCAATCGATTATGTACTGACTTTTCAGGAAACCAGGGAGATTTTTGACGGTCTTCAGATCAATCTTTTGGAGCAGGAGGACAAGAAACGGGAGTATTCCTCCGAGATGGGCCGTATTTATGCACGTACCGGCGGTGTGAGCGAGGCCGTGAAAGCGACGCTGGCCCGTCTGCATCCGGATCGCAGGATTACCCTGGAAGCACAGCAGGCCGATGGAGTACCGGCCTGCAAAGCAATGATCGAAGACCTTGTAGCCGGGCATACGACTGCTAATTTCTTCGAGGGCATGGGCTGTGTCGGCGGCTGTGTAGGCGGTCCGAAGTCCTTGCTGAAAAAAGAAGATGCAAGAGAAAAGGTCAATGCCTATGGCAAAAAATCGCTTTATCGTACACCGCTGGACAATCCGTATGTATTGGAGCTGTTATACCGGCTGAATTTTGCAACGCTGGACAGCCTGCTGGAAGATACGGAGTATTTTGTCAGGAAGTTTTGAGCAGCAGGAAATCGGGCAGGAAGGGGCACACGGCGTGAGAGCTGTGTGCCTTTTTTCGTTTGGGGGCAGGAACAGGTCCATGGAATGTGGAACTCTATACCATTGATGATTTTGATCAAAGGGGGAAGCATTGATGTCGTTCTTTAAGGGAGAAAGTCCTGATTTGAAAAAAATGGAAGCCTATTGTACTTGTCAGAAGGAAAATGATAAATACAACATTGAGGTACGCTCAAAACAGTCAAAGTATTTAGCTGTTCTTTGCGCACATTCCTTGTCAGAGCTTCGCGCTATTCGTGCAATTTTAGCAAAAAACGGCGTCGCAG
This sequence comes from uncultured Selenomonadaceae bacterium, assembly GCA_964611665.1. Classification (GTDB taxonomy): domain Bacteria; phylum Bacillota; class Negativicutes; order Selenomonadales; family Selenomonadaceae; genus CAZTAP01. The sequence goes on from CAZTAP010000061.1 coordinate 11,782, forward strand.
TAGATGCTATTGATAACTGTGAATGATATCGCCGTATAAGCGAAAAAATGGAGGCGCAGCATATGCAGGCACAAAGAGGCATGCGTGATAAATTGGAAAAATACTTGATGTTGGGAGCGGAATTTACCGTACGGCTGGAGGCACGGGGAAAGGCTGTGTACGATTATTGCTGTTTTGGTGTTGATGCGGACGGCAAGCTGTCCGATGATCGCTATATGGTCTTTTATAATCAGCCGCGATCGCCAGAGGGAGCCTTGAATTGGGCGGAGACTGGCAATGGGGTCGTATATCGTGTGCAGCTTGGCCTGCTGCCTGCTTCCATTGATAAGTTGGTTTTCACCGCGAGCATTGACGGTACCAGTACGATGAGGGAGATGGCTGCCTTTAGTCTGGTGATTGAGCAGCAGGGTGAGGAAAAACTGCGCTTGTCACTGAAGGGAGAAGACTTCACAGGCGAAAAAGCAATCATTGCAGCAGAGATCTATCGTAAAGAGACATGGCGTGTCAATTTTGTAGCCAGAGGGTTTAATGGCGGCTTGGCAGCGCTGCTTGCTCATTTTGGCGGGGAATTAGCAGCTGAGGAACAGGGGAAGCCTGATGTCCAGGCAGAACCGGTACGGGAAGCAGCTGTCCAAAATTCGCCCAAGGTCTCTCTGGAAAAGAAAATCAAGGAAAGCGCGCCGCAGCTGGTTTCTTTGGTCAAACCATTCAAAGTAGAGCTTGAAAAAAGGAATTTGCAAGGAGTGATTGCCCGAGTAGCGCTTGTGTTGGATATTTCTGGTTCTATGAATGGCAGATACAATGACGGCACGGTTCAGGCAATCATCGACAAAACGGTACCTATGGCTGTGCAGTTTGATGATGATGGAGAATTCGATTGCTGGTATTACGGCAATCGTGTGCAGCGCAGGCCGTCTGTCCATATGAGAAATTATAAGCAGGCAGTCCCGGCGGACTGGGAGAAACTCATGAGCCATCTTGGATATGGAAATTATGAGCCTGCAGTGATGCAGGAAGTCATAAAAGAATATAAGGACAGCGATTTGCCTGCCTATGTGATTTTCATTACCGATGGAGGCGTAGGCGCTGCAGATGAAATCAAAGCATTGTTGTGCAAGGCGTCCCGTTATCCGATTTTCTGGCAGTTTGTAGGTGTTGGCGGTGTATCAAGCAAGGACAGGAAGAAGCAAGGATTTTTTTCCAGGCTTTTGTCCACGAGCTATGGGATTTTGGAGGAGCTTGATCATTTGGAGGGACGTTATATTGATAATGCAAATTTCTTTGCATTGGATGATTTCAAGACCGTACCGAACGAGGAACTGTATTCGAGATTACTGAATGAGTTTCCACAATGGATGAAATCTGCAAAGCAGAAGGGAATTCTAAAATGAAGGCTGGTGTTAAGGAAACGCTGATTAATCCGGCAGCCCGGCGTGCTGTATCTGAACCATCTTATTGATCAGCGGTTCCTTAAGATGAATAGTTAAGTTTTCCTAAGGGGGCAAACTAAAATGCGTGTAGAAACAGAACGGCTGATTATCCGCAGCTTTGAAGCCAAAGATGCAGATGGTGTGCTGCGCTTATGGGCAAATCCACGTGCAAATTGCTATGCTGGCGATAAAATCGGCACGATGGAAAAAGCCCGGCAGCGCATTGAGAGATCCAAACCGGAATATGATCTGGCAGTGTGTCTGAAGCAGAAGGATACCTTTATTGGTACAGTTTTTGGCCTGCGCGAAGAGCCGGACACCTTTAGTCCCTGTTGGAATTTCCTACAGGAATATGGCGGCAAAGGCTATGCCTTTGAAGCAGCTAAAGCCTGTTTCATGTATCTTTTTGAGGAAATGGGCATACGCAGGCTATATGCGTACACCGATGAAGAAAATCTGAAATCACAAAAACTGTGCCGTAAACTCGGGATGCGGCAGGAAGGTTTTTTCAAAGAGTTCATGTCATTCGTCAACAATCCGGATGGAACACCATTTTACGAGAATACGTTTCAGTTTGC
>CAZTAP010000062.1:0-13449 GCA_964611665.1 uncultured Selenomonadaceae bacterium
CGTTCCTGCCGGATGGCACGCCGGTCGATATCGTACTGAATCCGCTCGGCGTTCCGTCACGAATGAATATCGGACAGATCCTGGAGACACATCTGGGCATGGCAGTACGTGCACTGGGCATGCAGATCAAGGCCGGTGATCCGACCGTTGAGGAGCGTCTCAGAGCCATTGGCTATGATTTTGATAAGAATGGCATGCCGAAGCCGGATGTTGCAGGTATCCATATTGCAACACCGGTATTCGATGGTGCCAAGGAGAACGAAGTCTTCGATACGATTCGTGCGTCCGGACTTTCTGAAGATGCCAAGACTGTGCTGTATGATGGACGTACTGGCGAGCCGTTTGAGAACCGTGTAACGGTTGGCTGCGTTTATATGCTGAAACTGCATCATCTTGTTGATGATAAGATTCATGCACGTTCCACGGGTCCGTACTCGCTTGTCACGCAGCAGCCGCTGGGTGGTAAAGCTCAGTTCGGCGGACAGCGCTTTGGTGAGATGGAGGTTTGGGCCCTTGAGGCTTATGGTGCAGCTTATACGCTGCAGGAAATCCTCACCGTTAAGTCTGATGACGTTGTTGGCCGTGTGAAGACATATGAAGCAATCGTTAAGGGTGAGAACATCCCTGAACCGGGTGTACCGGAATCCTTTAAGGTACTCATCAAAGAATTGCAGAGTATCGGGCTCGATATCAAGGTTCTTTCTGAGGATGCTCAGGAAATCATGATCCAGGATACGGATGATGACATCAACGAAACAGCCAAGGAACTGGAGCTTGATGTTACCGGCGTAGATCCGAATAAGGACCAGCCAGCTGCTCCAAAGACGACTACGGAAGATTCGTATGAAGGAAATGATGATTCTGCCGATGAGGACGATGATATCATCGCTGAACTCGGCAACATGGGGAATACAGAAGAACGTCCGGAGGATGCCGCAGCAGAAAGCGGTACTGAAGACGATAACTCTGATAAATAGAAGGGAGTGACACCCCCTTGTTGGATGTAAATAATTTTGATTCAATGCGTATAGGTCTGGCATCTCCGGAGAAGATCCGTGAGTGGTCTTATGGAGAGGTAAAAAAGCCGGAGACTATCAATTATCGTACGTTAAAACCGGAACGCGACGGACTTTTCTGTGAGCGTATCTTCGGACCAACGCGTGATTGGGAATGTCATTGCGGTAAATACAAACGTATTCGCTATAAGGGCATTATCTGTGATCGCTGCGGTGTTGAGGTAACGCGCTCGAAGGTTCGCCGTGAGCGCATGGGACATATCGAGCTCGCTGCTCCTGTTTCTCATATCTGGTATTTCAAGGGTATTCCGAGCCGTATGGGACTTATCCTGGATATATCGCCGCGTTCATTGGAGAAAGTTCTTTATTTCGCGTCTTATATCGTACTTGATCCGGCAGATACACCGCTGATGAAAAAACAGCTGCTGACGGAGAGCGAGTATCGTGAATACCGTACGAAATATGGCAGTGCCTTTAAGGTAGGCATGGGTGCAGAAGCCGTCAAGAAGCTCTTAGAGGAGCTTGATCTGGACAAGATGAATGACAGCCTGCGCCGTGAGCTCCGCGAGGTCAGCGGACAGCGTAAAATCCGCGCAATCCGCCGCCTTGAGGTTGTGGAAGCTTTCCGCAAATCCGGCAATGATCCGTCCTGGATGGTTCTGGATGTTGTTCCGGTCATTCCGCCGGAGCTTCGTCCGATGGTCCAGCTGGATGGCGGCCGTTTTGCGACATCTGATCTCAACGATCTCTATCGCCGTGTCATCAATCGTAACAACCGCCTCAAGCGTCTTCTTGACCTTGGTGCGCCGGATATCATCGTGCGCAATGAGAAACGCATGCTGCAGGAAGCTGTCGATGCGCTCATCGATAACGGCCGCCGCGGCCGTCCGGTTACCGGACCTGGCAATCGTCCGCTGAAATCCCTTTCGGATATGCTCAAAGGCAAGCAGGGACGTTTCCGCCAGAACCTTCTGGGTAAGCGCGTTGACTATTCCGGTCGTTCGGTTATCGTTGTCGGCCCTGAACTCAAGCTGCATCAGTGCGGCCTGCCGAAGGAAATGGCACTCGAGCTCTTCAAGCCTTTCGTCATGAAGAAGCTGGTAAGCTCTGAGGTTGCGCATAACATCAAGTCGGCAAAGCGCATGGTAGAGCGTGCGCGTCCGGAGGTTTGGGATGTGCTCGAAGAAGTCATCAAGGAGCATCCGGTTCTTTTGAACCGTGCACCTACGCTGCATCGTCTTGGTATCCAGGCTTTTGAGCCGGTACTGACTGAAGGGCGTGCACTGAAGCTGCATCCACTCGCTTGTACGGCTTATAACGCCGATTTCGATGGTGACCAGATGGCTATCCATTTGCCGCTTTCGGCTGAGGCACAGGCTGAGGCACGTATCCTCATGCTCGCAGCCAATCATATCCTGGCTCCGAAGGATGGTCGTCCGATCATCGTACCGACACAGGATATGGTACTTGGTTCTTACTATTTGACGATTATTCGTCCGGGTGCGCTCGGTGAGGGCAAGGTCGTGACGGGAATCAACGAAGCGCTTCTGGCTTATCAGCAGGATGAGCTTGCTCTGCAGGCTGAGATCCAGGCTCGTATCGAAGGATATGGTCTGGTCAAGACTTCGCTGGGCCGCATGATCTTCAATGAGATCCTGCCGCAGGAGCTTCGTTATTACCATAAGGATGAAAAAACGGATCAGTGGTGCCTCGGCATCCGCATGGATAAGAAACAGCTCGGCAAGCTCGTTGCTAAATGCTTTGATCATTTTGGCGCAAGCAAGACAGCTGTCGTCATCGATGATGTCAAGAATCTTGGCTATCATTATGCCTGCATTGCTGGTATGACTGTTGCAATTTCGGATATTATCGTTCCGGAAGAGAAGAAGGTTATTCTCGCAGCAACCGAGAAAACGGTCAATGGCATTGAGCGTCAGTTCAGCCGTGGTCTTATCACGGATGAAGAGCGTTATAACAAGGTTATTGCTCTTTGGACGAAGGCAACGGATGATGTAACCGACGCCATGATGGATAATATGGATCCGTTCAACCCAATCTTCATGATGGCTGACTCTGGTGCGCGCGGTAACAAACAGCAGATGCGTCAGCTTGCAGGTATGCGTGGCCTTATGGCAGATCCGTCTGGTAAGATCATCGACTTGCCGATTACGGCAAACTTCCGTGAAGGTCTTACCGTATCTGATTACTTTATTTCCTCACATGGTGCCCGTAAGGGGCTGGCTGATACGGCTCTCCGTACAGCTGACTCGGGCTATCTTACGCGTCGTCTTGTCGATGTTGCGCAGGATGTCATTGTACGTGAGGATGACTGTGACGTTGTCGGCATCAATCTCGTGCGCGAGCGTGCAAGGCTTGCAAGCTCCTCCGCGAGTGCGATTGAGGTGCTGCGTGATACGCTCATGGGCCGACTGGTCGGTGCGGATATCCTCAGCCCGCAGACGGGAGAAGTCATTGTTGCGAAGGATACGATTCTTACGGAAGAGGACCTTAAGACCATTGGCGAGCATGGTGTAGCAGAGATCATCGTACGCGGTTCATCGCTCGCAACTGAGGCTGCAATCAGCAATGCGATGGTATCTGAAACCATTGCGCTTGGTGCACCGGAAGAGAATGTCCGTGCAGCCATTAAGAAATCCATGATCCATGAAATGCTCGGCAAGAATACGACCAACGCTGTTCTTGACAGTGAAGGCAATGAAGTCGTGCCGGCGCATACACCGCTTACGGAAGAATACATAGAAGCTGTTCTTTCCAGCGATGCAAAGGAAGTCAAGGTCCGCAACAACAATGTCCGCGGTATTGAAGTAGAGGCCATCAAGGAAGGCAATGGAATCATCGAGTCGCTCGAGGATCGTATTGTCGGCCGTGTATTGGCAGAAGATATTATTGACCCGGCTACGGGTGAGAAGGTCGCGTCCCTCAACGATACCGTTGATGAAGAGCTTGCAAAGGCAATTTGCAAGGTTCGTGAGAAGGTCTCCATCCGCAGCGTGCTCACTTGTAAGTCGCAGTTCGGTGTCTGCATTAAATGCTATGGCCGTGATCTCGCGAATGCAACTGAGGTTGAAGTCGGTGAGGCTGTCGGCATCATTGCGGCACAGTCCATCGGTGAGCCGGGTACACAGCTTACGATGCGTACGTTCCATACGGGCGGTGTCGCAGGTGATGATATTACCCAGGGTCTTCCGCGTGTCGAGGAACTTTTCGAAGCACGCAAGCCGAAGCATCATGCCATCATTGCTGAGATTGAAGGTACTGCTGAGGTCAAGGACGGCAAGGGCATGCGTAAGGTTACCATCGTTCCGGAGGAAGGCGAGCCGAGAGAATATTCTATTCCATATGGTGCACGTCTTGTAGCGAAGGATGGCATGCATCTGCATCCTGGCGATAAGCTCACTGAGGGCTCGATTAATCCGCATGACATTCTCAGAGTCTGCGGCCTGCGTGAGACGCAGCGCTACCTGGTGTACGAAGTACAGAAGGTATACAAGTCTCAGGGTGTTGAGATCAACGATAAGCATATCGAGGTTATGGTCCGCCAGATGCTCCACAAGGTCAAGATCGAAGAATCCGGCAATACGAGCTTCCTGCCGGGCGAATACATCGATATCAACAGCTTTGAGGCCGCCAATGCGGAAGCAATCGAAGAAGGCGGCGAGCCGGCTGTTGCCAAGCCGATTCTGCTTGGTATCACCAAGGCATCGCTGGCTACGGATTCCTTCCTGTCGGCAGCTTCCTTCCAGGAAACGACGCGTGTCCTCACGGATGCGGCAATCAAGGGCAAGGTTGATCCGTTGATCGGCTTGAAAGAAAATGTCATTATTGGTAAGCTTATCCCGGCTGGTACGGGTATGAGCAGGTATCGCAACATCAAGGTTGTTGATCCGGATCCGATAGTTCCGGAGGAAAAGGCTGAGGCGGATGCTGATGCTGAGCCAGTAAAGGCTTAATCTGTTCCATCAGGATAACTCGTTTATCCTGATGGATTTTTTTTGTTTTTTCGGTTGTTTTTCAGATTGTTTCCAGATTCGTGTGGTAAACTAAAGTTAAACGGAAAAACAGCAGATATTATGGGAGTGAAGCATGGTGAACGTTTATTTTAAGGGGAAGCAGCTATGTGTACAAAAGAGAGAATTCGCTTTTGCACATCGAATTCTGGGAATCCGCCTGCATAAGGATCTGGTTCTCGTGCATCTTGCCCTGCCGAAAAGCTTGCAGAATGCTTGTAATATCTATGCAATCGATACGCAGAAGATGAGAGTCATCTGGAAGACGCAGGGAAAGCTTTAAGGCAGAAAAACGGCCCTTGATACAGCAAATTGCTGTATCAAGGGCCGTTTTTCTGCCTTAAAGAGACATTTGATCTTATGCGTTGAGTTCCTTGATCTTTGCGGTAATCTCGGCCAGCTGCTCCTGGGAAGGAATGTTCGGGATGCGGATCTTTTCCAGACAAATGTTGCAGCCACAAGCCTTGAGCTCTTCCTCGACCTGAGCGACACTCTGGCCGCCCCAGCCATAGGAGCCGAAAGCAAAAGCTTCGCGTCCTTTTGGTGCGAGACCTTTGAGATAGCAGAGGAAGCCGGCAATGCTTGGCATCATCTGATTATTGATGGTTGGTGAACCGACTGCGAGGTATTTGCTGGTCAGGACATCGATGACGATATCGGACATATGGTTTTGCTTGATATCATAAAAAACTGCAGGAATGCCTTTTTCCCGAAAGGCTTCCGTAATCGTGCGTGCCATGGTTTCCGTGGAATGCCACATGGTATCGAAGACGACGACAGCTTTATTTTCAAGCTTGAAGGTGCTCCACTTTTTGTATGCGGCAAGGATCTCCGGAATATGAGAGCGCCAGATGATTCCGTGTCCGGTGGCAATCATCTTGATTTCAAGATCCGCAAGAGCCTTGATGGCGGCCTGGGCCTGGCGTCCATAGAGCATAAGGATGTTTGCATAATACTTCTTTGCTTCCTGCATGACGATGGCAAAATCATTTTCATCGTCAAAACGTCCCGTAGAAGCAAGATGCTGTCCGAACGCATCATTCGAAAAGAGAAGCTGCTCTTCCGGGCAATAGGTGACCATGCTGTCCGGCCAATGCAGCATCGGCGTAGTAACAAACTGCAGGGTGTGGTGTCCGAGACTCAGCGTATCTCCTGCTTTGACTCCTTTATAGGTATATTCACCATAATGTGCCTTGAGGCCTTTCAGACCGTTCGGCAGGCTGGTGATCACGGTTGCATCAGGGCAGTGCTTCATCATAAAGGGGATGCTGCCGGAATGATCTGGTTCGACATGATTTGAGATGATATAATCGATTTTTGCCGGATCGATGATCGAGGAGATGCGTTCCAGAAGCTCTGGTGCAAATTGTGCTTTTACGGTATCAATCAGTGTGATCTTGTCGTCAAGAATCAAATAGGCATTATATGTTGAACCGCGTCCTGTCTGATAGCCGTGGAAGCTGCGCATGGACCAGTCAACAGCACCGACCCAGTAAATATTTTTCTTGATCTCAATTGCTTGCATGAAAAAACCACCCTTCGTGTTCTGAAAGAATTTGTTTTTTATTGTTTAGTACTGCTACTATTTATTTTATTACGATATGAAGATAAATACAATAAATATTACGAGAAATACAGGCTTTTTTGAAAACTTTTTTTAGGAAGAGTAAATTGTCACGAATTTACTCTTCTTTATCAGCAGCGGCTTTGGCAGCAGCCCAATTTTCATTGACAACTTTTGCAATGAGACGTTTGCCGCTTACATCTTCGTGCAGGCCGTCCAGGGCATATTCCGTAGGCAGTATGCTGTACTTGAAGGCAGCAGCCGTGTCGATATGGACCTGGGTGCGCAGATAGTCGTTGACCATCTTAAACTGGTTTTGCCAGTCCTCAGCCGTGGGTTCATCGAAAGCGCGCTGTATGTTGTCCGGGTTGATCGGCGGAAGGGTGAGAAAGATCGGTTTGATGCCATTGGCAAGGCAGCGCTCCTTGAGTTCGACAAAATCGGCAATGACGCTTTCGGCAGGCACACCGCCGCGCAGGCTGTTCGTACCGTCAAAAATAATCAGGTAATGCGGATGGAAAGGCAGGACATCGCTGTCGAAGCGCTGCAGCATATTTTCAGTCGTGTCGCCGCTTTGTGAAAGATTGATCGTCGGGAAATTGAGATAAGACAGCCAGCTGAATTCCGTATCGGCCGGACTGAAGGAAATATGGCCTCCGCCATGGCTGATGCTGTCACCAAAAACAGCTACTTCCCAATGGTCTTCTGGTGAGGTTTTGAACCGTACCGGCTGGGACCAGTCACCGAGCTGCAGGCCGTTGGCGTCCAGGGCCCGTACACGCCAGAAAAAAGAGTGCGTGCCGTAACGGGGGGTAGGATCGTAAAGCTCAGCAATATCCGATTTCAATAGATCGATGGGTTGTGCCTCCGGATGTTTCTCCGGGTTCTGCTGAAAGATCTCGATTTCATAGCTGACGGCATTATAGGGCTTTACCCAGTCGTAAACCGGGTAGAGCAGCGGTGGTGCATTATCTGCCTGTTTTATGGGAACCGGACCATTCATGCGGGGCTTGTCTGCACTTGTATAGAGGATTGCCAGCTCGCTGAACGGTGTACTGGGATCGCCGTCAATATCGATTGAACGTACACGCCAGTATAGCGGAGCTTTGCCGAGCTTATCTGCGGCAAAGCTTTCCAGCGGCGGATTGTATTCATTGGTATAGACTTCACGTGTCCGGAAAACTGCTGCATCGGAAATCTCAGACGGGTCAAGCTCAGCAGGATACTGGCGGAAGAACTCCAGCTCATAGACAACGGCGTCCACGTCCTTGTTCCAGGCGATGACCGGGGAGAAGGAAAGCGGTTCTTTTTCTGTGGTTTCGGTAAGACCTGAGGGTGCCGGTGCCATTTGCCCTTCTTCGTCGGCAGGCGAAGATGGGAAAAGCAGCAGCAGACCCAGAATCGCGCCGAAGGTCAGAAAAGCACAGCGAAATTTCATGCCAGCTCCCTCCTCAGTGCGTATTTTTTTATAGCGGCAGCAACGCCGCTTTCCTGGTTTGTCAGTGTCTGGTAACGGGCTGCCTGGATAACTGTTGGAATCGCATTTCCCATGGCAACGGAACAGTCTGCATAGTTGAGCATAGAAATATCGTTGTCGGCATCGCCGATAGCCATGACCTGTGAAGCATCCAGAAGGAGCCTGTCTGCCAGCCAGGAGAGCGCTGAGCCTTTGCTGGCAGCAGCATTGCCAACTTCGATGTTGTTGGTGAGTGAGCCGGTAAGGCAAACATCATAGGCAGAGAAATACGTAAAGAGCTGCTCGCCGGTTGCTTGTTCACGGAAAAAGATGTTGAGCTTTTCTACCGGACGGTTCCATTCATTCAGTAAGGTCTGCAGATTATCTACAGGTGTGCGGCTTTGGTGGATGAGTTCGGTGATATATGCATAACTGCTGTCAATGAAGCGGGAAAAATTGTCATAGAAAAAACGCAACGTATAGATTTTGTCGTTCGCATAGACTTCCGGCATGACCGGCTGTCCGGCACAATGGGTCAGGAATGTCCGGGCCAGTTCGAGAGAAAGTGGTTTCTCATAGATGTTTTTCTGCAGTTCTTTATCATAGATTTTTGAGCCATTTCCGCAAATAAAGTAGCGGATTTCCGGGAATTGTTTTAAAATAGGAACTAGCTCTGTGTTGGAGCGCCCGGTACTGATGACGACTTCGATGCGCTGCTCCTGTGCTGCAAGGATTGCCTGTCGGTTAGCTGCAGTGATTTCGTTATCCGGGGACAGCGTGGTGCCATCCATATCCAAGGCAATGAGTTTTATCATAAAAGATTCCTTTCATTAAAAGACATAAAATTTGAAACAGATATAATTCATTATATACGATATTTCAGCACGGGGTCAATTTTTGCTGTTTTTTTAATCTATTTATAATCCTGCTTGCTTATAATGAACAAAAATCATGGGAAAGGTGTGCAAAAAGCATGAGACACGGACTGAGGTCTATGAATCGCAGGGAGGCTTGTATTGCAGGAGGCATATGCTTTGTTCTTCTGGCAATCAGCTTGTATTTCTATTTTGGTCAGAGGAGCGGCAGCCAGAAGATAAAACTGGAAAAGGGCAATCCGCTGGTCGCCGTGTACACCGTGAGCCGCAGCGATATGAAGCGCCATATTGCATTGACTGGACAGACCGTGGCAGATGCAAATATTGCATTGGCACCTAAATATACTGGCCGCATTACAGCCGTCAATGTAAAGCTGGGAGATCAGGTCAAAGAAGGGGATATCCTGCTTGTTCAGGATACTGGTGACCTGGATTTATCGATACAGCAGAATGAAGCGGCAGCAAAAGCGGCTTCGGCAGATGCTGTGACGGAGGAAGCTTCCTATAATGCGAATTATCTGAAGACAAAGGAAGCCTATGAGATCGAGGCGCAAAAATATCAGCGCAATGAATATCTTTTCTCGATTGGTGCAATTTCACAGGATACCCTGGATTCTGTGCGTGAGGAATACAAGGCCAGCCAGGCGGCTTTTGAGGCTTTGGAAAATCAGGGAGACAGCGGGGCTCCGGCAAGCGTGCAGTCGAAACAATTCACGGCACAAAAGGATGCCTATGCGACGGATGCCCTGCGCAAGCAGAGAGAGGACATGCTTCTGCGTGCGCCGCGGGATGGCGTGATCGGCTATCGGGCTGCAGAGGTCGGGGCGATTGCTACGGCCGGTACCAAGGTGTTGTCACTCATTGATAACCGTCATGTTTATGTGGACTGCAGTATTGCCGAAAATGATGCGGCAGTCCTTTCTACGGGCATGCAGGTGGATGTCACCATTGATGCGCTGGGAAATACCTATACGGGTACATTGGTTTACGTAAGTCCGTCGATGGATGATTCGGCGAAGACCTATACTGCACGCATTGCGCTGGACGAATCAAAGGATGCAATCAAGGCGGGGCTTTTTGCGCGTTCATCGATTGATATCCTGCAGCGGGAGAATACGCTGTATGTGCCAAAAGATGCTGTGCTGACGAAAAATGGGCGTACGAGTGTCTTTGTTGTCAATCCGGATCAGACCGTCGAAGAACGTGAGGTGAAGATTGGACTGCTCAATGATACGGATGAAGAGATTATCAGCGGTCTTTCCGATGGTGATGTTGTAGCACTTTCGAATCAGGATCGTCTGCGTGATGGCCTCAAGGTTGAAACGACGGAGGCAGCACAATGAATATCACACGTTTTTCCATAAAACGTCCCGTGGGCATTTCGATGATTGTAGCATTCTTTGTCGTGTTGGGGGTCTACAGTTATTATCGTATTGGCGTTGAACTTCTGCCGGCATTGAATACGCCATATGTCACGGTCACCGTCAAATATCCGGGGGCGAGTGCGGATTCCGTGGAGCAGCAGATTGTCAAGCCGGTGGAGGATGCGCTGTCCTCTGTTTCCAACATCAAGAAGATGACATCTACGGCCAGTTACGAGCAGGCCCGTATTGGTCTGGAGCTTGAGTTCTCTGCAAATGCAGATACGGCTGCCATCGATGCGACAAAAAAGGTAGAGGCAATCAAGAACAAACTGCCGGATGAGGCCGATTCGCCTGTCGTGATCAAGCGCGATATGAATGCGATGCCGATCGTGGAAATTGCAGTGACCTCCAAAGAGCCGCTTGCTTCTATTTATTCCCGGACAGAGAACAATTTTCAGGACGTGATCCAGCAGGCTGGCGGTGTATCTGAGGTTGAACTGCATGGCGGGCGCGATAAGGAGGTTGCCATAGAAGTAGATAAGGATAAGATGGCGGCCTATAAGCTTACGCTTGCCAAGATCGTTTCGGCAGTCAAAGCGGAAAATCAGCTGCTGCCATCCGGTTCGGTCTATACGGAAACCACAAAGTCTGATGTGCGTGTCATTGCGCAGTATAAGACAGCGGCTGATATTGAGAAGGTTGAAGTTACGAATACCGATGGTAAAAGCATACCGCTGACTGCCGTAGCGACGGTGCGCGAGCAGGATGCGCGCATCAACCGGTATGGGCGTGTGAATGGACAGGATGCTGTTTCCATGCTGATCTATAAGAATAGTGATGCGAATGTCGTGGAGACAGCAGATAATATCCTGAAAAATATCGATAAGCTGCGCAAGGATAATCCTGACTATGAATTCACTGTTGTGAGCAACAACGCAGACTATGTGAGCAAGTCCCTGCATAACACGCTGGGGACACTGATTGAGGGCCTCATCACGACTGGCCTCGTATTGTTCCTTTTTCTGCGCGGCTGGCGCTCTACGGCGGCGGTCATGATTGCTATACCGACTTCGCTTGTATCGACATTTTTTGTCATGTATGCGGCAGGATTTACCTTCAATATGATGTCGCTGATGGGCATGACGCTTTGTGTGGGCATCCTTGTCGATGATTCCATTGTTGTGCTGGAGAATATTACGCGCCATCTGAAAATGGGGGAGGATTCCATGCTGGCAGCGGAGAATGGACGAAATGAAATCGGCATGGCAGCTGTGGCCATTACGCTTTGTGATGCAGCAGTATTTATGCCAATTGCATTTATGACTGGAATGACGGGGCAGTTCTTCCGACAGTTTGGGCTGACCATTGTTTTTGCGGGAATCTTTTCTTTATTTGTGTCGTTTACGCTCACACCAATGCTGGCATCGAGATTTTTTCAGGGCGGTTTCCATCCGGCCCGCAAGCCGCTTTGGAATTTCATGGATCGTGTAGAAGAGGCGGCAGTACGCCGTTATGAGCAGATTTTGCGCAAAAGCCTGCAGCACAGGAAAAAGCTTTTGCTTGCGGGACTGGTCGTTTTCCTTGGCACGATTGCTTTTGTGCCTTTGGGGCTGGTGGGTTCTGAATATATGCCGCAGACGGATGAGGGAAGCTTTCAGATCATGGTCGATCTTCCTGTGGGAAAGTCTGCAGAGCAAACGAATAAAGTTACGATGCAGCTGGAGGATAAGCTGAGTGCGATTCCGGAAGTCAAATATTACCTGACCTATGCCGGAGGTACGACGGCGTATGAAGGACGCATCAAAGTGCAGCTCTATGACCGTAAGGACCGCAGCCGTTCTGTATGGCAGGTGGCGAATGATATGCGTGCGTTTGCGGCACAGTTCAAGGATGCAGATATCCGGGTTTCGGAAACGCAGACATCGGTGGCGGGAATTTCCGGCGGCGGAGGCAAGGGCGGCAGCGGTGCTTTGCAGATTGAGCTGCGCGGCAATGACAATGAAGCCCTGATCGCTGCTTCTGAGCGCGTGCAGAAGCTATTGTCTACGGAAATCCAGGGCGTATCGGATGTGAACAGCTCCTATACGGAGGGACTGCCGGAGCTGCAGCTCACGATTGACCGGGACAAGCTCAAAGCATATGGGACTTCTCTGAGCGATGTGGATACGGCGTTTTCTTCAGCTATTTCCGGTTTGTCTGCCGGAACCCTCGCCAATGATACGAAAAACGGCGGGCAGGATACAGATATCAAGGTCCGATTCAAAAATGCTGATGCGTTCAAGGCTTCGGATGTGGCAGGCGTACCGGTGAATGCAGGGGGCAAAGTCCTTTATCTCGGGGATGTTGCTTCATTGAAGTATGGAATGGGGCCGGTGAGCATACGCCGTGTGGATAAGCAGCGTTCTATCGTACTTGGTGCGAATCTGAATAATCGTCCGCTCAATGATGTGATTCAGGATGTAAAGAAGGCATTGGACAAAGAGAAGCTCGGCGATGGCATAACCTATCGGTTCAGCGGTCAGGCTACACAGATGAATGATACCTTTGGACAGCTGCTCGCAGCGCTTTTGCTTGCGCTTGTCTTGATTTACATGCTGCTGGCGGTCTTGTATGAGTCGACCATCACGCCATTCATCCGTATGTTTTCTTTGCCGCTGGGGCTCATTGGCGCAATCTGGCTGCTTTTTATCACGCATAACACCTTGAATCTTTATTCGCTTATCGGTATCCTGGTCATGGATGGCATTGTTGCAAAGAATGGTACGCTGCTGCTGGATTACACGCTTACGCTCATGGACCGCGGCATGACTGCTTTTGATGCGATTATTGAAGCCGGCAAGGTACGGCTTAAACCAATTTTCATGACAACCATTACGATGATGGTTGGTATGCTGCCGACAGCGCTTGCGATGACCGAGGGTGCAGAAACACGGGTGAGTATGGCCTGGGTTATCATTGGCGGTCTGCTGACCTCTACGATTTTTACCCTGATCATCATTCCAATTATCTTTCTGTTCTTTGAGAATCATCCGCCGATTGCTTTGTGGCATTGGCTGCAGCATCGTTTTATGCATGTGCAGAAAAATTGAAGTTTTGGATAGAAAATAAAAAAAGCCATTGCGGAAGCAATGGTTTTTTTATATAAT
>CAZTAP010000063.1:0-13348 GCA_964611665.1 uncultured Selenomonadaceae bacterium
TAAAACTTCGGATATTTGATCCGCAGCACTTCGTAACGGGGATCCAGAATAGCCTGTCTGGGCAGACGCGTTGTCGCATAGCACAGAAGATGCTGAATATGAGCACGCACGCCGCGCTGCGGTGTCGCAAAATATGCACCGGGCTGTCCATGTCCCGTTGCACCAAGACCGCAGTAATTATTCTGTGCCGGCACGACATCGCCGCCATAGGCAAAGCATCCCGTCTCCTTGATGGCCTGACAAAGCGCTACATCCGGACGCACCCCTTCGGAGCCACCCTCCTGATAATAATAGCCAACAAGCTCTTCTACGGTACAATTGAGCTGCGGATTTGGATTCTGTTCAAGAATATACCGTATCATCTGCTCTTCTGTTGCTTCCGCAGGCCCAAGAATCGTCGTACCAGAGCCAATATCCACGGTCTGCAGCTTTTCTGCCTTCGATGCTGCCGGAATATCATTGGCATCCATTCCCGGGATCAATGTTGTCGATGCCGCCGGATTCGCACAAGCGGCCGTCGCCAGGAAACACAGCAAAGCACCGGTCAGAAGCAGGCTTCTTTTTCCCTCGATTTTCTGCATGGATGATTTCCCCCTCAAGTTAAGATCTTACTCATAGTATAACGCCATGACTCATTTTTTTCTACCAATAAAGCAAACAAAGGACTGACGTAAAAATGAAGCATGCTCACTTTTGCGTTAGTCCTTTATTGTTCATTCATGATTTTGTCAGCTGACGATTCACGAAATCACGGCCAAATACCGTAATGGTATAATAAAAGCCGATCAAGAACGGAATATATTCCGCGATGAGCCGCCAGCAGACAGCCACAATGCCTACGGTACCTGCCGGCACCGTATTGTTGAAAAGCAGCACGAATCCACCCTCAGCAATCCCTGAGCCCCCCGGCGTCGGTGAGAAATAAAGCAGCATGTTCAGGAAGATCATGCGGCCCATGACCGTATACCAGTCCGCATCCGTGACACCGAGTCCCAGCAGCAGACAGGGAACGATTGCATAAATCGCAATAAGACTAAGGCCCGATTCAAAAAATACGCGCAGCATGCTCTTCGGTGATGAAGAGAGCAGACGTACACCGCCTTTGATATCGCGGTAAAACGCAAAGACTTTTTTTCGTTTGATCACCGAAAGATGCCGCGTAAAGCGGATCACGAAAAAGTCAAGAAAATTCGTATTGAACGCCCAGACAATCAGCAGGATGCCCACAAAGGCTGCCACGGAAATCCCCATGAGCGATTCATTTGAAACCCCTGGCAGGATACCTGCATCATGCAAAAAAATGAACGGCATGCAGCAGACCAAAAACAGAATGGACACAAGCGTACGCACAATCACCAGTACGGTGGCCTTGCCAGCAGGGACGCCTGCATGACGCAGGAACATCAGCTGCGCTACAGCCCCTCCGGTAGCTCCCGGAGTCAGAAGTGCCAGAAAATAGTTCCCGAAAACGACTTGAACAGCCTGTCCCAGTGTGATATGTTCATTTGATATTTTGACCAGATGCATAAGACGTGTGCCATCGAGTGTAAGGCCGATGCTTACACAAAGAATAGCCAGTGCGATCGACCATGGCTGAAAGGCTGTAAGATTCTGCAGGGTGTTGATGTCTACGGTGGAATAAATCACGACTCCCGATATGACAACAACCAGCAAAATCAAGCCAATAAATCGTTTATAGAACTTATTCATGCGAAAGCTCCTTAAATGAAATCAACTCAATCGGCTGTGCCGCCAGATATTGCATAGTTTCCTCCGATGTCACTGAGGAAAGCTCCTGCTCCCAGTGATATTGCCAGTCATAAAAACCTCCCAGGATTTTGTTGTCTGCTCCCGGATGTACCATGATTTCCGAGACGCCCTCAGGCAATGAACGCAAAATAGCCGAAAAATATTTCTGCTCCATATGTCCGCCTGCCAGCATGCCAAAAAAGGCCTGAGGCATAAGAACACCGGCTCTGCGTGCCTTGCGGGCTGCAAGCTGTGCACATGCCGTGAGACCGCATTTGGCGATTTTGCGTGCAAACGGCGCCGGATAGCCGCCAGAAAAAAGATAGCCCTCTGCCGGCAGGCGCATTTTCTGTATGTTATGCTCTTTCATGAGCGCAAGACAAAGATCGATGATCTTTGGCAATACATGCAGATGCTGATGGCTGTCCAGATGGGAAATCGTCACGCCCAGCTGCTCAACCCTGGAAATCTGCGCTTCACACTCAGCCCGCAGCTCCGCAAGCCGGATCCGGCCAGCAGCAAACTGGCGGATAAATGCAATATGGTCCGGAAAGAAATATCCATCCGGGCCAACCAGCGTAGGAACCTTCTCCGGCGGCAGCACCGGTTTTTCTGCTACCAGCGTGATATGCACGGCAACACCAAGACCAGGGTTCTCGCAAGCCAGCTCTGCAGCCTCTTCAGCCGCACGACCGGTCGGCATCAGCGAGGTACTGCGCAGGCAGCCCTGCTGATATCCCTTGATGATTGCGCGGTTTACCTCTGTATGCAGTCCAAAATCATCAGCATTTACGATTAATCTCTTCAAAATGATCGCTCCAGATTATCCTTCCACGAACTCCTCATGACTGGCAAAGGCACTGTGGTTATGGATGGATTCAAAATTCTCACATTCAATTGAGAACCATTCGATCCCGTTGAGCCCGCGCAGCATAAGCACGAGATCACGCAGGATATCCTCGACAAACTTCGGGTTCTCATAGGCTGTTTCTGTTACATATTTCTCATCTTCCCGCTTCAGCAGTGGGAAAATCGGGCAGGAGGCCTGCTGTTCCATCCTGCGGGCCAGATCTTCAATATAGATACATTCCTCACCCTCAGAAAAACGCACGGCCACGCGCATAAGGCCACGCTGATTGTGCGCACCATAACGCGAAATCTCCTTGCTGCACGGACAAAGCGAAGTAAACGGCACCTCCACGCCAAGCGTGAAACGCATGGCTTCACCGCGCTGCTTTTCCCCAAGGAAAAAGCAGTTGAGATCCAGCACCGACTTACGCCCGCTCACCGGTGCCTTCTTATCAATAAAATATTTGAAATCAATCTTCAACTCCGCCGAACGGGCTTCCAGCTTTTCAAGTGCCTCAGCAAGAATAGCCTCCATCTCTTCCTCGGCCACCGGCTTCTGGCTCCATTTATTCAGGATTTCCAAAAAACGGCTCATATGCGTGCCCTTGTATTCCATGGGCAGAGAAACGGTAAACTTGATCCGTGCGAGCACCTGCTGGAAGCCGCCATCCTGCGTCTTGATCAAAAACGGCAGATGCGCATCATTGATGCCTACGCGCTGGATTGCAATGCCGCGTTCATCCGAACTGTTCTGTACATCTTTCAAGCAAATAACTCCTTATCTTACCTCGTATTCGATTGGATCCTCTACGCCAGCCTCAGCAAAGCCCTTCAGGCGCAGCTTGCAGCTGTCGCAGACGCCGCAGGCTTTCTCCCCGCCCTTATAACAGCTGTGCGTATACTGCAGCGGCGCCTTGAGCTTCGCTGCGAGCTGTACGATTTCCTTTTTGGAAAGCTCCTGCAGCGGCGTTTCAATGCGGATCTTTTTATGCTCAGCTGCCGTCGCTTTGGTCGCATAGTCTGCAAGCGACTGAAAATGCTGGATAAACTCCGGGCGACAATCCGGATAGCCCGAATAGTCAACGGCATTTACCCCGATATAAACAGAAGATGCCCCGATGACCTCTGCATAGCCCAGAGCATAGCTCAGGAAAATCAGGTTACGGGCAGGCACATAGGTAACCGGTACTTCATCACTCTCTACATCACCATCCGGCACATCGATCTTCTTGTCCGTAAGTGCAGAGCCGCCGATCTGCTCCATATTCGTTTCAATGATGAGATGCTTCTTTACCGCATAGTATGCAGCGACCTTCTTTGCCCCTTCCAGCTCGATGCTGTGGCGCTGATGATAGTCGAAGCTGATGGGATAGACCTCCAGCCCTTTTTCTTTCGCTACCGCCATACAGGTCGTCGAATCCAGACCGCCTGAAAGCAATACTACCGCCTTTTCCATAAACCTTGTCCCCCTCTATATCAATCGTATAAAATCTTATCCGCGGATAGCCCGGATAGCCTCAGCCACATCCGGCGCACCATAAACAGCCGAACCTGCTACGAGGATATTCGCACCGGCTTCGCGCACAAGCTTTGCTGTCTCTGCATTGATGCCGCCATCCACTTCGATATCTGCCGTAAACTCATTATCCGCAATGGTATGACGCAGCAAAGCGATCTTTTCCAGCATGGACGGAATGAACTTCTGTCCGCCAAACCCCGGATTCACCGTCATGATCAGTGCCATATCGATATCAGCCAGAAGCTCCTCCAGCATGACGAGCGGTGTGCCCGGATTAAGTGCGATGCCTGCCTTGCAGCCCGCCGCTTTGATCTGCTGCACAACGCGGTGTGCATGCTTCACTGCCTCAATATGGAAGGTAATGATATCTGCACCAGCCTCTGCAAAAGCCTCAATCTGAGTTTCCGGATGCTCCGTCATCAGATGCACGTCAAAGACGGCTTTGGATTCCTTGCGCAGGGACTTCACGACTGGTGAGCCCAGTGTGATGTTCGGTACAAAAGTACCGTCCATGACATCGATATGAACATACTCTGCGCCTGCTTCAGTAATCTTCTTTACTTCATCTGCCAGATGAGCAAAATCTGCGGACAAAATGGATGGTGCTATTTTTATCATTCGTAATCCTTCTTTCTCTCTGCAATTTCCTGCAAAATATTCAAATATGCTTCATACCGCTCCGAAGAAATCTTCCCTTCCTCCACCGCCTGTTTGATTGTACACTGCGGCTCATGGCTGTGCGTACAGGTATTGTATCGGCAGCCTCCCAGAAAGGGCGCAAACTCCGGAAAATAACCGGCCAAAGCATTTTTCTCAATTTTTTCAAGCTCCGTTGAGCTGAAGCCCGGTGTATCGACAACGTAGCCGCCGGCATAAGGCAGCAGCTGTGCAATGCGTGTCGTATGGCGTCCACGCTTGATTTTATCACTGATTTTCCCCGTGGCAAGCGAAAGCCCCGGGGCAACACAGTTTAAAAGCGAGGACTTGCCTACCCCTGAAGGTCCCGCAAAAACAGATACCTTATGTGCGAGCTGCTCACGCAGCGCCTCAATGCCAGCCTGTTCATGTGCCGATACCCTTAGAACAGTATACCCTATTTTTTCATACAGCGACAAAACATTTTGTGCTTCCATTGGTGGAAGCAGGTCGATCTTGTTCACACACAGCACAATCTCCGGGATTCCTGACCATTCTGCCAGTACCAGGAAGCGGTTCAGCAGCAGGGGATGGATATCGGGCTCTACCGCGGCAAAGGTAATGATCACCTGATCGATATTGGCTACTGCAGGACGCAGGAGCATACTCCTGCGCTCCAGACGCTGTTCAATAATCCCCGTACCATCATCCAGCCGCTCGTACATGACATAGTCACCAGTGACAACCGCACAACGATCTTTCTTAAAGCGGCCGCGCAGCTTGCAGGTAACAAGCTCTGTTCCCGTGTGCACATAATAAAAGCTGTTGTAAGTCTTGATGACCTGTCCCTTCTGCATGAAAAACTCCCTTCTGTCCTCTCACATACTTTATTTATCGGTTATAGCGGCACGCATATCAAGACAAAAATCGATAAATTTCTTAATGAATCAAACGGCAGCCTTTGCTGCATTTAGCAGCATGGCTGGATAATAAATTTCAGTTGGCAGGTTTAGTATACCACGAGATTCATTAAGCGAGCCGTCTGGCCATATCTTAATTTATAGTTCCATTATAGGTCTTACCGCTCTCATTCTTCTTGCTTGGTGTCTTGGAGCCATTTTCGACAGCATCCGTCCCCTGCTTATTGTTTGTCCTGTTCTGCACCTTTGAGCCATCCGAGACAACGATTTCCACCGTACTGCCCTCGGCCTGCTCACTGCCGGAAGCAGGTGACTGACTGATGACTGTTCCTGCCGGCTCAGAACTTGCCTGCTTCGTCACACTCACCTTGAAGCCGCGCGACGTCAGGACCGCTTTCGCATTATCAGCAGTCATACCGGATACTTCCACCACCAAAACGGTTTTCTTCTTTTCTCCCTTGCTGATCACAAGATCGACGGACTGGCCCTTGCTGATCTTCGAGCCCGCGCGCGGATCCTGCGATACAATCGTTCCTGCTTCCTCTGAAGAATATTTTTCGGATATCGTACCGACTTTCAACCCAAGCTTTTTCAGCTTCGCCTCGGCATCACTGCGCGAAAGTCCCTTCAGATCCGGCATCTCGACCTCTTCGCCGCCCTTGCTCACATAAATGGTGACCAGACGCTCTTCCTTGACCTTGGTGCCGGCCTCCGGTGTCTGCGAGACGACCTGTCCTGCCGGTGTATTCGTATCATAGGTCTCAGCTACATTGACCCGGAGCTTTTTATCCTCCAGGTTCTGCTTGGCCACCGCCATGGTCTGCCCAACAACGTTCGGTACAGTGACTTCTGCATTGCTCCAGAATTTACCGTAAGACATGAACGCTCCGGCAAAGAATCCCAGCACAAGAATCATGACCAGCCCGAAAATAAACTTCTTGGACTTGAATACCGAGGCTTCTTCTTCTTCCTCCGGCTCCGGTGCCCGACGTTGCGATGCGTATGTCCCCGGCTGCGGCGATACACGCGGCAGAACCTGTGTTGCATAAGGATCAGGTGCCGCGGCCTGCATTACTCCTGGATATTGCAGCATGGCCTGCGCCTGTGAGATCTCCCGCACAACCTCGCTGCTGTCCGGACGCATGGCCGGGTCCTTGGCCATGAGCTTTGACACCACAGCCTCAACGATTGTCGGGATTGTCGGATCGATCTGCCGTACAGGAACAGCCTCCTCCTGCAGATGCTTCAACGCAATGCCCACAGATGTCTCTCCCGTAAACGGCAGCTTGCCCGTAAGCATCTCATAGAGCACAATGCCCAGAGAATAAACATCGGACTTCGGCGTAACCACGGTTCCCTTAGCCTGCTCCGGCGAAAAATAATGCACAGAACCGATCACGTTCCCGCTATAGGTCATGGTCGATGCCGTTACAGCACGCGCGATGCCAAAATCTGCAACCTTGACGCGTCCATCCCGCATCATGAGAATATTGTGCGGCTTGATATCACAATGTACAAGATTATTCTGATGCGCATGTTCCAAAGCTTCCGCAATCTGACGCGCAATATCCAGTGATTCAGCAACAGAAAGATGTCCCTGCTGCTGAATCTTGTTTTTCAGAGTATCTCCTGCGACATATTCCATCACAATGTAATGGCAGCCAGCTTCCTCTCCGACATCATAGATATTTACGATATTGGGATGCGACAGTTTCGCAGCTCCTTGTGCTTCCCGATGGAACTTCTCGATGAACTCTGCATCATTTGAAAACTGTGGATGCAAAATCTTTACCGCAACCGAGCGGTCCAGCAATTTATCGTGTGCACGATAAACATCTGCCATCCCACCGCCGCCGATGAGCTCCAAAAGCTCATATCGCCGGCCAAAAATACGCTGTACCATGGCGTACCCTCCTATTTATCCAACAAATTCATTATGATTTTTCTCGCAACCGGCGCAGCCTCCGTACCGCCGCCGCCGCTGTTTTCTACAAGGATTGCAAAGGCGATCCTGCGTCCCCTGATCTCAGCTGAGCCAATGAACCAGGCATGATCTTTCCCGGAGGAATTCTCCGCCGTGCCAGTCTTGCCCGTTACACGCACACCATTCACCCGTGCCGCCGTACCCGTTCCCTGCGTCACGACCTTTTCCATGAAGCTGTCAATCACAGCTGCACGTTCCGGCGTAGTCGCTTCAAACCATTTTTCCGGCTGGCTTTTCTTTATTATAACACCACTTGGCGAAATAACCGCATCCATAAGATAAGGCTTCATGACAATTCCCTGATTAGCAAAAGCCGAGGCAAGCATAGCCATATGCAATGGCGTAACGAGCAGGGAACTTTGTCCGATACCGACCTGTGCCGTATCCCCTTTGCCAAGCTTGGCAAAATCCGGAAGGTGCGGCGCAGATTCTGTTATTTCATTATCCAGGTTTTTGTTGAACCCGAAACGCTCAAAGGCAGATGCAAGTTTTGCATCACCAAGCCGCATCGCGAGTGTGCCGAAGGTCACGTTGCAGGATTCTGTCAAAGCTTTCTCCAGATTGACATCGCCATGCACCTCACCGTGACTTTCGCGAATGCTTGAACCGCCGCCCACATCGAGACTTCCCGTACAATGAAAGATTTCCTTCAAATCCACGACCTGTTCCCTGAGCGCCGCATCTGCGATCATCGGTTTCAGCGTCGACCCCGGCGGATAAAGCCCCTGGGCTGCACGGTTCAGCAAAGGACTGCTCGCAGATTCGCGCAGCGTATCCCAATCCGCTTCAATGCGATTTGGATCAAACGACGGACGGCTCACCATGGCAAGTACAGCCCCGGTAGAAGCATCCAGCACAACCGCTGCGCCACGCCGGTCTCCGAGGGCATCATAAGCCGCCTGCTGCGCAGAGGCATCGATTGTAAGGCGCACATCATTGCCCCTGTCCGACTGAAACAGCTGTGCGACAGGGCCAAGCCGCCCAAGCTCACCCGTAATCCCGAGAAGGTCCTGATTGGCCCAGGCTTCCATGCCAGTACTGCCGATTTTTTCACCGATATAGCCCGTAACCGGCGCCATTACCGCAGCAAAGGGATAATTGCGTTCCCCCGCCTTTTGGCTGTACGCAAGCTTTTCCCCCTTCACATCCAGTAAAGAACCCCGCAAAATATCTGACTGCGCTGCCGCAGCACGCTGATTCAGCGGATTTTTCGCCAGACGGTCAGCAGCCAGCGTCTGCAGCCAGGTCACATAAAGGGCCAGACAGGCAAAACAGCCAAACAGAAAAATCGCTGCACGCAATACGTAGCGTTTTATCTTTTGATTATCCATGATCCTTCTCCTTTTTGGAAAGAGAAACCAGTATGCCCAACAAAATAAAGCAGGACACCATCGAGCTGCCGCCATAGCTGATAAAAGGAAGTGTAATACCCGTCAACGGCAGGAACTTCGTAACACCAGCAATGATAATGAATGCCTGCAGGAAAAATACAACGGCAGAACCTGCTGCAAGCAGGACTCTGCTTTCCTCACGACAGGCAAGTGCAATCTGCATGGCACGGAAAAAGAACAAGGTATAGCCCAGCATGATTGCCATCGCGCCGAGAAGTCCCAGTTCTTCCGCAATCGCCGCAAAAATAAAATCTGTATGGACCTCCGGTATAAGGTTCGGATGCCCGTGTGCAAAGCCAGTCCCCCATACACCGCCGGAACCAAAAGCAAACATGGACTGCACGACCTGATAAGCCTGACCATTCGGATCAGCCCAGGGATTGAGCCAGATATTAAAGCGTACACGCACATGTGCAAACAGAAAATAGCTGATGACAGCTGCCCCGATAAAACAGGTCAGGGCAAGAAATACATAAGACTTGCTTCCTGTTGCCATATAAGTCATGAGAATGGCAATGCCGAAGAACAGCAGCGCTGAGCCAAGATCCTTCTGTACAACGAACATCAGGATCGCAATGCCCCAGATGCAAAGCAGCGGCGCAATAAAGCGCAGTGCCGGCAAACGCAGGAAAAGGACTTTATGGCTCGGCAGAGCCAGTACGTTCTTGTGGTCTGCAAGATAGGCTGACAAAAACAGCACAATGAGGATCTTGCCAAATTCAGACGGCTGCACTTCAAACGGACCAAATACGATCCAGTTCTTGCTGCCGCCGATCTCCGTACCAAAAAAGAGCGGCAGACAAAGAAGCACCAGACAGCAGAGCCCGATCAGATATTGATATCGTGCAAGCTCGCCAATTTTCCGTCCCAGGCTCAGCACAACAAGAAAAACCACCATACCAATGAGAAGCCAGCGCAGCTGCGGAATAAAAAGAGACGGCTTCAGCCGTGCAATCATCACTACCCCGATACTGGAAAAAAACATCACAAGAGGAAACAGACAGGTATCCAGTTCCGGACGGCTGCGCTGCAGGATAAGCTGAATGACAAACGCAAGCACCACAACAGCTGCCATCCATGGCACAAAGGAAAACTGTGTCTTCGGATACTGCCTGAGCAGCAGGACTCCGGTACCAAAGAGCAGGACGCCAACCGGGGCCAGCAGCATCAGCCAGCTTTTACTGCGCATCATATTCCACGACGATTGCTGTGATATTATCGGTTCCGCCTGCTTCCAAAGCTTTTTGTACCAGCACGGCCGCCTTGTCCATAGGATGCCCGTCCTGCAGGATTTCCTGGATTTGTGCGTCCGTTACCATATTGGTAAGTCCATCACTGCAAAGCAGCAGACGATCGCCGTTCTGCAGACGCAGACTGCCCGTATCAACAAGAAGATTCTCTTCTGCCCCGACGGCACGCGTCAAAATATTTTTGCGTGGATGGTTCCTGGCTTCCTCACGCGTAATCGAACCATTTTCTACGAGATCTTCAACGAGCGAATGATCCCGCGTGATCTGGCAAAGCTCCTGTCCACGCAAAAGATAGATGCGGCTGTCACCGACATGAGCCCAGATTCCCTGTTCACCTTCGCGATGGAACAGGGTAGCCGTCGTGCCCATTCCGGCATACTCCGGAACTTCCGATGCCTGGGAAAGGATTGCATCATTTGCGCGCAAAACAGCCTTTTTCAATACAAGCTCGCTATAAAAAACCTCCGGACGATCCAGAAGTTCCTTCGCTGTGTCAACCAGAATACGGCTTGCGACCTCACCAGCTGCATGCCCGCCCATACCATCTGCCACCACGTAGGTTTCCGGCGCAATCACGGTAAAGGAATCTTCATTGACTTCGCGTACACGACCGACGTCCGTTGCTGTATATACTTTTACCACAAATTTCACCTCTCAAATCTCAGCGTGACCAGGCCGATTCGAATCAGGTCTCCCGCTTTCAAATACGCCCGGCCCTGCAAAACCTGATCATTCACATAGGTATGATTCACACTGCCAAGGTCTTCGATGATATAAAGATTATTATGAAGCGCAATAACCGCATGACGATGGGAAACATAAGTATCCGAAATCACGATATCATTTTCTGCGCCTCTGCCAATCGAAATCTCTTCTGTAAACGCAAACCGCCTGCCCCTGAGGCCCTCCTCCGCAGAATCGGCAACGGCGAGCACAGCCTCCTTCTGCGATGTCTCGCGGACCTGCAAAGATTCACGGGTTTTGCGTACATCCTGCCACATATAGCGTACAATACGCAAAATAAACCGAAAGAGAAGCAATAATATTCCATATTGAAAGATTACGCTCACAACCTTGATGAACGTCGCTGTTGTCGGCATCAAATCACCTCATAGAGTAAGACTGTATTTCCGATACGGATCTCATCACCCGGACAAAGACAGCACTTTGTGACCGGACGTCCGTTTACAAAGGTGCCATTCAGACTTTGTGCATCCTGCAGCATATGACGATGTTGTTCATAAGTAATCGATGCATGCAGACGTGAAGCATTCGGATCCGTAAGAATAAAATCATTTTTATCACGACGGCCAATATAAATCTGCTTCTCGCCAAACTCCAGATAAGCATCGAGATCCGGCCCATCTGTAACGGTAAGTGAAGTCAGCTTATATTCCGTCGGCAGATTAAGCGGCGGCTGAAAATTCGAGCGGTCCAGCACGATCGTATGCGGCTTGACCTCGTCCTGCTGCTCTGCTGCCTCTTCACGCGAAAAAAGCTCCACTGCGCAAAAACCTGCCGGACTGTCCGGCTTTTTTTCCAGCAATACCTGCAGCCTGCCTTCCATAAAGCAGTCAGACGATATCACAAGCTTTTCCATCAGGGTATGAAGCTCCTCCGTGAACCTGCGGGAGCACAGCCGGTGGTAATCATCCTCACACATCTGAATCCGGCAGGTATTCGGCACAACAAGACCCTCGCTGGTCTTCCTCTGTGCACGCACCATCTCTCGTTCAAGCTGACGTACCACCTCTGCAGGCTCCAGTTCACCCGCAAACTTTTTATTAAAAAATCCTTCGATATGCTTTTCCAGAAAAGACTCCCATTTGGAAAAAACCATAGAATCCCCCCTTCAGAAATGCTGTATATGCATCTCCAAAATAACATATCCCATTATACAGCCATTGTTCAGGATTTTCCAGAAAAACCCCTGAACAGACCGGTACTTCACTCCAAATGCTTGTTTCTGAGCTGTCCGCAGGCAGCCTGGATATCCCTGCCCATCTCACGCCGAACCGTAACCGTGAGGTGATGCTGCTCCAGATAGCTTGCAAATGCATCGATACGCTCCTGTGATGGACGCTGCAGATTGCGTTCCAGTACCGGATTGATTGGAATGAGATTCACACTGGCAAGCTGTCCGCGCAGCAGACTGCAAAGCTCAGCCGCCTCCTTTTCCCTGTCATTCACATCCGCAATGAGAATATACTCATAGGTCACCCGGCGCTTTGTCTGATTTGCATAAGCACGCCCGGCCGCCACGACATCAGCAAGCGCATATCTGCGATTGATTGGCATGAGCTCTGAACGCAGCTCCTGGTTTGGTGCATGCAGCGAAATTGAAAGCGTAATCGGCAGGCCTTCGTCTGCCAGACGATAGATATTCGGCACGATTCCCGAAGTCGACAGCGTGATATTCCGATAGCCCATATAAAGTGTATACGGTTCATGGATCAGACGGATAAAGGCAAGCACAGCCTCATAGTTCATCAGGGGCTCACCAGAGCCCATGATAACCATCGTATCGACCTTCCCGCCCTCCGGCCGCAGCAAATCATTAATGAATACTGCCTGCGCGAGAATCTCGCCTGCCGTAAGATTGCGCACCATGCCATGCAGTGTCGATGCACAGAACACACAGCCCATATTGCAGCCGGCCTGCGTCGACACACAGATGCTGTTTCCGTAAGGCTGCCGCATGAGTACGGTCTCTACCGCTGTGCCATCCACAAATTCCAGCAGGAATTTCGAAGTCCGGCCATCACTCGAATCCTGTCTGTCCCGGATTTGTGCACAAGAAATGCTGAGCTCAGTACTAAGTTCCTCACGCAGTCTCTTCGGCAGATTCGTCATCTCTGCAAAAGACTTTGCTCCTTTCTGATACATCCATTCTGCAATCTGCTTCGCGCGATAAGATGGCACTTTCCAGGGCGCCAGGGCCGTGATAAGCTCATCGATCGTCATTCCAAAAATATTTTTCAACATGTTTCCTTTCTCTTCATACGGGCAATGAAAAAGCCATCCGTACCATCACGCTGCGGATAAAGCTG
>CAZTAP010000064.1:0-13310 GCA_964611665.1 uncultured Selenomonadaceae bacterium
TAATAAACGGACGGCCGCCAATTTGCATTTCAAAACTATGCATTCCTTTTCCTCCTAATTCTTTTCTCATTCTGATAACCTTGTACATATTCGACAGTTTTCTGAAAAATCCTTTTCAAATTGCTCTCTATGCATAAAAAAAGCGGGAAAATCCCGCTTTTTAAATTACTTACGCAGATTCAATTTTGCAATGATTGCGCGATAACGCTCAATATCATTCTTGTACAGATAGCTCAGCAGTCTTCTGCGATGACCAACCATCTTCAAGAGGCCGCGGCGGGAATGATGATCCTTCTTGTGCTCCTTAAGATGTTCCGTAAGATACGTGATACGTGCAGTAAGAAGTGCAATCTGTACTTCCGGCGAACCCGTGTCACCTTCATGAACGGCGTTGTCTTTAATAATCTGGTCTTTTGCTTCCTGTGTCAGCATTGTGTTATTCCTCCTAAAAAATATCATATTTCCAACAGCCAAGGTATCGTCGGAGATCTTCGCTATCTTCGCTGCGGAATGAATCACGCCATTTCGGCGCTTTTGCTATTATAGCATAGATTGCTCAATCTTGTAAACGAAATATTTCCCGAGCCTTTTTTGCATCCTTGTGCATCTGACGTACCAGGTGCTCTGCCGAGGGAAATTTCTGCTCCCCACGCAAGTGTTCACAAAATTGCACCTGCAGGACCTGGTCATAAATATCTCCGGAAAAATCAAAGATATGAACCTCCAGACGCCGCTTACAGCCTTCAAAGGTAGGATTTGTACCGATATTGGCAATGCCCTCTCCGGCCTCATTCTTCAACAAAAGCCGTACTGCATAAACGCCATTGGGCAGCATAGCCCGTTCATCTGCAATCGCAAGATTGGCAGTAGGAAAGCCCAGCAGTCTGCCGCGCCGGTCACCATGGATGATGCGCCCGGAAAAGGTAAATGGTCTCCCGAGAAATTCATTGACCCGGGACAGATTTCCTTCAGCAAGCAATTCACGGATGCGCGTGCTGCTCACGGGCCGTCCTCCCTGCAGCACAGCAGGACAGATTTCTGCACGGAAACCATAATCCTGTCCGCTGCGCAGCAGCATGCGGTGCGTACCTTTCCCCTTGTAACCGAAGGTATAGTTTGGCCCCACCACTACATAACGCGGCGCAAAATTTTCCTGTAAAAGAATCAGGAAATCTTCTGGCGCAATACGCGCCAAATCCTTCGTGAACGGAATATTTACCAATACGTCAACTCCAAGCGAAGCAAGGATCTGCTCTTTGGAAAGATTATCCCCGATCTGCTTTGGCATGCGCTCTGGTGCAATAACAGAAAGCGGATGGTTGCTGAATGTGAATACCATACTCACACCATGGATTTTCTCCGCCAGCTGGACAGCCTGCCGGATAATGCTTTGATGACCAACATGGACGCCATCAAAAGCTCCCAGTGCAATGACCACATTTGCATATAGTTTTGTTAAATCCGCTATTCTGGAAAATACCTTCATAATGATGTCCCCTTGTATAAAGGAAACACTGAGTTATCCATTCATTTCCTCAACGTTTCCTAATTCGCGAATACTTTTTCTGGCACAACTGCCTGCTCCTTCGCATCATAACGACCGATTCCCAAAAAAATCCCCTGACTGAACACGCGCAGCAATCCACCCGGTCTGCCAGGCGTGCGGTCATGCGTTGCAAGGCCATTGCAAAAAGCCCTGGCCCTGTGCTCAGCGAGCTCATAACGCACAATATGCGAAAGCTGTTCCTCCGGGACGACAAGCGCCGCACAACCAGCTTCCTTGAGTTCCTCCAGCGTATAAGACTCCTCCAGACGGAAGTCCCCTACACGCGTACGCACCAGAAAAGACATGGCCGCCGGAATCCCCAGGATATTGCCAAGATCTGTACAGAGCGTACGGATATACGTTCCCTTCGAACAATCCACATCGAGAAGCAGGCTGTTTTCCCGCCTCGCCAGAAGTGCAAAGCGATAAATATGTACCTGCCGTTCAGGGATTTCTACAGCAATATTCTGCCGCATCAAATCGCAGGCACGCTGGCCTTTGATCTTAATCGCAGAATACACTGGTGGAACCTGCGTGATTTCTCCTGTAAGCTGCCGCAAAGCCGCCTGCAGTTCCTCTTCCGATGGCTGCATAAACGCTTCAGCACGTGCAATGACTTTACCGCCTACGTCACCACTATCCGTGGCAATACCGAAGGCAAGCTCTGCCCGGTAAGACTTGTCTACACTGGAGAGATACTCCACCAGTCTTGTAGCCTTGCCGACAGCCACGGGCAAAACCCCTGCGGCTCCCGGATCCAGCGTACCCGCATGACCGACTTTTTTGATGCCCAGAATCTTGCGCACAGCACCGACAATATCATGGGAAGACATTCCGGGCGGCTTCAATACGTTCAGAAAACCATCCGTCATGCCTGTTCCTCCATTGCCGCACAAATGGCTGTCAAAATGGTCCTTTTTGCTTCAGGAAAAGCCATTTCCAGCGTGCAGCCGGCGGCACGGATATGGCCGCCGCCGCCAAACTGTGCCGCAATACGGCTCACATCTGTTGCTTTGGAACGCATGCTCACGCGGCAGAGCTTTTCCTCCTTGCATTTCAAAAGCACCGCGACATCTACGCCTTCAATCACACGGACCATATCAATGAAGCCCTCTGTTGACTCCAGCGTTTCCGTAAGTGTCTGATCAAGAAATAGTCCTGCGATTTTTCCGTCATGCAGCACCTCAATGGTCTGCAAGGCTTCTGCCATGCCTTTGACGAGTGCATATGGCTTCTGCTCCAAAGCTTCAGAAACAATATTCGGCTTTACGCCTGCCTCCAAAAGCTCAGCTGCTGCCCGCATCGTGAACGGCGTCGTATTGGAATATCGGAAAAAGCCGGAATCCGTCGCCATACCGGTATAAATATCCAGTGCCATCTCCGGCGTAAATTTGCTGTCCATTTCCTTTGCCAGCTGGAAGATGATCTCTGCTGTCGCAGCACGTGCCGCATCCAGATAAAGCGCTGGAATCTGCTGATCATTCGTTATATGATGATCGATATTGAGCATAGCAGCGGCCTCTACGTACTCAGCAACTGCACCGATGCGATCCAGGCTCGTATCCAGCACGACCAGAAGGTCTGCTGTAACCTTGCCTTCACCCGGCTTCCCTATAAGCTCATATCCCGGCAATATAGAAAATATTGCCGGGATATCATCATCCAAAAGGACCTGCACATCCTTGCCCTTTTCGCGCAGGATATGCATGAGTCCCAGGGAAGAACCAATCGCATCTCCATCCGGATTCACATGTGCTGTAATCACAATCTTCTGCGCCTCCAAAAGGCACTTCGTTGTTTCCTGCAATGAGAGTGTGGAATGCATGATTATTCTCCCGTTTCTTCTTTTTTGATTTTTACCAAAAGTTCCTGAATATGCGCACTATAATCCAGCGATTTATCAAGCTGAAAAGAAAGCTCCGGCGTGACACGCAGACGGATACGCTGTCCAACCTCGCGGCGGATGAATCCCAGAGAACTCTGCAGCCCCTTCCAGGTATCCTTGATCTGCTCCTCGCTGCCCATAATGCTTACATAAACCTTTGCCTCGCGCAAATCACCCGTGACCTCCACCTGGGTGACCGTCACAAAGCCGATGCGCGGATCTTTGAGCTCACGCAGGATGATCTGACTGATCTCCTGCTTCATAAGCTCCTGTATTTTTTCAATCCGAAGCTGACTCATTGTTTCACGCCCCTTCGTTACTTATCCTCTGCAGCAGTAGATTTCTCAGCCTCTGCCTTGCGATCTGCTGCTGCCTTATTTGCCTCTGCAATCGATGTCTCGATTTCTTCCATTGTATAGGCTTCGATGATATCGCCTTCACGGAAATCACGATAATCGACAATACTGATGCCGCATTCATAGCCTGCAGCAACTTCCTTTACTTCATCCTTGAAGCGGCGCAAAGAATCGATTTCGCCATCGAAGACTTCGATATTATCACGGATGATCCGGATTTTCGAGTTATTCTTGATCTTGCCTTCCAGTACATAAGAGCCAGCAACCAATGCCTTCGAGAACTTCATGACCTGACGGATCTCAACCTTGCCCTGGATGACTTCCTTATATTTCGGTGCGAGCATGCCAGACATCGCTGCCTTGACATCATTGAGCGCATCATAGATGACACGATACGTACGGATATCAATGCTTTCTGTATCTGCAAGCTTGCGCGCATTCGCATCCGGACGCACATTGAACGCAATGATCAGTGCATTCGAAGCAGATGCGAGCATGACATCCGACTCATTGACTGCACCAACGCCGGAATGGACGATGCTTACGCGGACTTCATCGTTCTTATTGAGGGACAGCAGCGAGCCGGTAAGTGCTTCGACCGATCCCTGTACATCTGCCTTGATCAGGATATTAAGATCCTTGATATTTCCTTCCTGAATCTGCTGGAAGAGATCATCAAGCGATACCTTTTTGGAATGGATGAGCTGTGTGCGCTTTTTCTCGATACGCTTTTCCGCAATGGAACGCGTAAGCTTCTCTTCGAGAACAGCAAGTACATCGCCAGCCTCTGGTACATCAGAAAGTCCAAGCACCTCGACTGGTACGGACGGACCAGCCTTGCGGACATTCTCACCACGATCATTGATCATCGCACGGACCTTGCCGAACGTCGTACCAGCAATGATCGAGTCACCAATGCGCAGCGTACCATTCTGAACCAGTACCGTAGCTACCGGGCCACGGCCCTTATCAAGCTGTGCCTCGATGATGACACCGCGTGCCTCACGATTCGGATTCGCCTTGAGCTCTTTGACTTCTGCAACGAGCAGGACCATCTCAAGAAGATCGTTGATTCCCATTTTTTTCTTGGCTGAAACAGGAACCATAATAGTATCTCCGCCCCAATCCTCAGGAATAAGCTCCTGTTCTGCAAGCTCCTGCTTGACATGTTCCGGATTTGCACCCGGCTTATCGATTTTGTTGATTGCTACAATGATTGGCACGCCTGCAGATTTGGCATGATGGATAGCCTCTATGGTCTGCGGCATTACACCATCATCAGCGGCAACTACAAGGATAGCAATATCCGTTACCTGTGCGCCACGCGCGCGCATAGCAGTGAATGCTTCATGACCCGGTGTATCAAGGAATACGATTTTCTTGCCCTGACACATAACCTGATAAGCACCGATATGCTGTGTAATGCCGCCTGCTTCATGGGCAGAAACGGAAGTCTTGCGGATGACATCCAGCAAAGACGTCTTGCCATGATCGACATGCCCCATAACGGTTACCACCGGCGGACGAAGCTGCAGAGATTTTGGATCATCTTCGATCTCTGGGATTTCCGTTGGATCCGTCTCCGGCGGCAGTTCCTCTGTGGTTACACCGAATTCGGCAGCAACCAGCGTTGCCGTATCAAAGTCGATTTCCTGATTGATGGTTGCCATAACGCCCATCAGCATGAGCTTTTTGATGATTTCGGTAGCAGTATAGCTCATCTTGCTCGCAAGATCCTTTACGGCGATGGACTCACCGACCTTGATATGCTTTGGACGAGCAATCTCTACCTTTGGTGCCTGTGGCTGCTGATTGCGATTGTTGCGGTTGTTGCGATTCTTGCCGAAACGATTGTTACGGTTTCCGTTATTGTTGCCGCGATTATTTCCGCCATTATTGTTATGGCCGCTGCGGTTGTTATTCTTAAAATTATTATTCACGCGATTCCCCTGTGCATTATTATTTTTTCTGTCGGAAGATGACTGCTGGCGATTGACGCCTGCGTGATTACGATTTCCAGCATTGCCGGCATTACCAGTAGGATTGCCAGTAGTACCTGAAGCTGCTGTATTCCTATGCGGCTGCGCATTATTTGCATTTGACGGACGACCGTCCCTTGCATTATTGGTATGATTGCGATTGGCATTGCCATTGCCCTGGACATGATTCGGCCGATTTGCACGATTGGTACGGTTTGCCTGATTCGGCCGGTTGTTATCGCGTTCATTGCGTTTTGGTGCAGCAGTTCTCGGCTGCACAGCAGCCTGCTTCGGTGCTTCCTGCTTTGGCACTGCCGGAGCTGCCTGCTTCGGAGCCTCTGACGGTTTCGTACTGAACGTACGTGCCAGCAGAGCCTTCTCAGCATCTCCGACGCTGCTCATATGATTTGCGACTTTATAATTATTACGCGCTAAAATATTCAGCACGACTTTACTTTCCGTATGGAATTCCTTTGCCAACTCATAGATTCTGTATTTTGACATTAATCCACCCCCATTAGTTTTTCCCCTTTTCTTTCAGCCATTTTTCTATGGCCTTACTGAATCCACCATCCAAAAGGACTGCGGCTGCCCGAAAATTTTTTCCGATACATTGTCCCAGTTGCTCTCTTGTCAACAGATAATGAAAAGGTACATGATACTTTTCTGCCAACGTTCTATATGATTTCTTCGTTTCTTCTGCGATATCTTCTGCCAGGATCAGCAGTTTGGCACGTCCCTCCTGCAAGGCCTTTTGCGCGGCAAACTCACCAGATGCCACTTGATTGGCCCGTTGTGCCATGCTGAGCAGATTCATGATTTTCTGTTCTATCATATACTTATTCCTTCGTAGAAAAAAGCTGCTGCTTTAATTCCTCATAAATACCTGCATCGATTGCACTTTTAAAGGATCTCTCAAAACGATGTTCCTTGACTGCAGCCTGGAAACATTCTTCCTTTTCACAGATATAAGCGCCTCGTCCGGATTTCTTGCCTGTACGGTCCACAGAAAACTCTCCCTCCGGACTGCGTACAATGCGAATCATATCCTTCTTCGGATGTACAGTCTGACAGCCAATGCACATACGCTCCGGCATTTTTTTGGTCACTGCCATATTATTCACCTTCTGCGGTAAAGGCTTCGTCTCCCGTTACCTCTACAACATTCATATTTTCATCCAGTACTTCATCGGCTGCCTGAGTTTCACTCTTGATATCGATTTTCCAGCCAGTGAGCTTTGCTGCCAGGCGGGCATTCTGCCCTTCTTTGCCAATAGCCAGGGACAGCTGATAGTCCGGAACAACGACGCGTGAAATTTTCTCAGCTTCGTTGACAGCAACCGAAACAACCTTAGCCGGGCTCAGGGCATTTGCAATGTATTTCGCGGAATCTGCATTCCATTTGACGATATCGATCTTTTCGTTGCGCAGTTCATCAACGATTGCCTGTACACGAAGCCCCTTATGTCCGACACAGGAGCCAACCGGATCTACGGACTCATCCTTGGAGAACACAGCGATTTTCGAGCGCATGCCCGGCTCACGTGCAACAGACTTGATTTCAACAATGCCTTCATGGATTTCTGGCACTTCAAGCTCAAACAAACGCTTTAAGAGGCCCGGATGAGTTCTGGATACCAATATCTGAGGGCCCTTGGATGTTTTCTTTACTTCAATGATATAGGCCTTGATACGATCTCCATGGTTATATTCCTCGCCCATAATCTGTTCAGACGGCGCAAGCACAGCTTCGGTCTTGCCAAGATCGATGAAAACGTTCTTGGCCTCGACACGCTGTACGATACCCGTGATGATATCACTTTCACGATTGGAAAATTCTTCGTAAATGATACCGCGCTCTGCTTCGCGGATACGCTGAACAACAACCTGTTTTGCTGTCTGTGCTGCAATGCGGCCGAAATTGGCTGGTGTAACCTCAATTTCCAGAATATCGCCGACTTCATACTCATACTTGATCTGACGGGCTTCTGCCAAAGAAATCTCTGTAACTTCGTTTTCAACGGTTTCAACAATCGTCTTGATTGCATAGACATGATAACTGCCGGTAAGGCGGTCCAATGACACCCGGACATTCTGGGCAGAATTGAAGTTGCGCTTATAAGCCGAGATCAATGCTGCTTCGATTGCATCAAAAAGGACCTCTGGTGCAATGCCTTTCTCTCTGCCAACCTCGCGAAAGGCCTCCATGAATCCACGATCTTTATCCTTTGCTTTGTCTTTCTTACTAGCCAAGATGCTTAATCCCCCTGTATCTTTAAAATTCAATATGCAGCCGTACACTGGCTGTTTTATCTAATGGAATCGTCTGATTCTCATCTATTGTAATTGTTTTCTCTTCATCATTATAGCCGGTGAGTGTTCCTGTCAGAGCTTTCTGACCGTTCAGCGGTGCATATAATGCAACATCAACGACCTTTCCCTGTTCACGCTCAAAATCCCGTTTCTTTTTCAATACACGATCCAATCCTGGTGAAGAAACCTCCAGTACATAGCTGTCCTTGATCATGTTCTTTTCATCCAGGATTTCTTCCAGCTTTTCACTGAGCTGCTGGCAGTCATCGATTTCAATGCCGCCTTCTTTATCAATGAACACACGCAAATACCAGTCACGTTCCTTGACATATTCAACGTCCACAAGCTCCAGCGACGTATCTGCCAAAAGTTCATTCACAATCTTTTCCACAGCTTCTTCTACATATTTGGCCATAGGCAGTCCTCCATTCTTTTTTATCATTCATGAAAACATTAAGATTTGTTAAAAAGGATTGTAGACATAAGAGTAAAGAGTGGGCGACAGCCCACTCTTTACTAAAAAACACCTTAAATTAATAATTTAATTATAGCATCAGATAATAGAATTGTAAACTCTATGACTCAAAAGTCCCTGAAGTATTTTTCAAGTATTTCCCGCAGTCTATTTTACCAGCCGCAGATAATCCTGCTGGGCTTCAATCACATGAGCTGCAATATACTCAGCAAAAACATAAGGCGTCTTATGTGCCTTCTCCAGCATTGCAAGATATTTCGCCCGGTTTGCCAGAGGAATGATCACAGGAGGATAGCCTGCCTGTGCCAACGCAAGATTCATCAGCAGCCTCGCAAGCTGTCCATTTCCATCGGCAAACGGATGAACAAAGGTAAATTTTTTGTGCAGCTTTGCTGCGAAAACCACAGGGTGCAGCCGGTAACGCTCTTCTTTCAAATGCTTGAACAAGTTCCCCATCAATACCGGGATTTTCTCTGGTACCGCAGTAGGATAAACGGAACCCGCCACAAATGCTTTTTGCTTACGATATTCTCCTGCGTGCTCCGGATCAAGCTGTTCAAAAAACAGCGCATGGAATCTGCGCGCATCCGCTTCTTCGATTGTCTTCTTGTCAGCCAGCGACAAAAGCAATGCATAGGCTTTTTTATGTCCCACAGCCAGCAGTGTATCCCGCAAAGGCTTCCCGCCGGGTGTCAGATCATTTTCCAGTAAAGTTTTTGTTTCTTCCAGCGTAAGCGTACTTCCAGCTAAAGCATTGGACGAATACGTCAGCCGTATCAAATAATATTTCTTCAGGTTTTCCCGTTCTTCCGGGGATAACGAACGATGTGCCTTGATTTCCGCCTGCATCGCATCAATTTCCTGTTTCAAATTTCTCAAACAATCTCACATCCTGTTCTATATTTACATAAAGAGTTCCAGCTGGTCGCTCTCTGTCATGCCCTCCAGACAACCATGCTCACGCAGAATCTCAATGCAGGTCTTCGATATGCCCGTACGCTTCTTGATATCTTCAATCGAGGTAAACATGCCATCTTTTCTTGCTTCAACGACACTGCGGGCCGCAGATGCACCCACCCCGCTCAGTGAAGCGATTGGCGGCAGCAGGGACTTTTCATGAATAACGAATTTTTCTGCCTTGGATTTATACAGATCCACCTTTTCCATCGAATAACCGCGCAGATACATTTCCCAGGCCAGCTGCAGGACAATCTGCGTACCTTTCTCTTTGAGATCAAGTGCCTCCTTGGCATCCAGTGCATCCAGTTCGCTTTTGACAAAATCCTTGCCGCGGGAAATGACATTCGCATCAAATTCCGCTGCACGGATGGAAAAATACGCTGCATAGAATGCAAGCGGATAATGCACCTTGCAAAAAGCAATACGATAGGCCATCATGACATAGGCGGTTGCATGTGCACGCGGGAAAAGATATTTGATTTTCTGGCAGGATTCGATATACCACTCTGGTATCTTGCCCTTGCGCAGGATTTCCACGACATCCGGCTTGATTCCCTTGCCATTACGTACTGCCTCCATCGTCTTAAAGGAGAGCAGCGGATCAATGCCGTTATGAATCAGATACATCATGATATCATCTCGTGCCGAGATAGCATCATGCAGGGTGCACTGTCCATTGCGGATCAGTTCCTGCGCATTGCCGAGCCATACATCTGTACCATGGGAAAAACCGGAAATACGTACAAGATCACTGAAACAGGAAGGATGCGTATCATCGATCATCTGGCGTGTAAAGCCTGTCCGGAACTCCGGAATACCAAAGGTTCCGGAATTCGCACCAAGTTCTTCCGGGGTAAGGCCCAGGGCCTTGGTCGAAGAAAACAGACTGAGCGTCGCAGGATCATCGAATGGGATTGTCTTCGGATCACGATGCGTCAAATCCTCGAGCATTTTGATGACCGTAGGATCATCATGGCCGAGAATATCCAGCTTGACCAGACGACTGCTGATGGAATGATAATCAAAATGTGTCGTAATCGTCGTCGTATTTTTATCATCAGCCGGTCGCTGAATCGGCGTAAAGAAATGTACGTCCATATTGCGCGGCACAACCATGATTCCAGCCGGATGCTGGCCCGTCGTACGCTTGACCCCCATACAGCCGGCAGCCAGGCTGGCAATATAGGCATTGTGTTTTTTGACGCCCTTTTCCTCGAAAAACTTTTTGACATAGCCAAACGCCGTTTTTTCTGCTACCGTTGCAATCGTTCCTGCACGATAAACATTATCCTTGCCAAAAAGTTCCTCTGTATATTTATGTGCTACCGGCTGATAATCACCGGAAAAGTTCAAATCGATATCCGGAACCTTATCACCATCGAACCCAAGGAATACAGCAAATGGGATATCATGCCCGTCTTTGATGAGCGGCGTACCACAAACCGGGCAGTTCCTGCTTGGCAGATCATAGCCGCAGCCCACGGACCCATCCGTCACGAACTCGCTGAACTTGCAATGCGGACAGCGCCAATGCGGCGGCAGCGGATTGACCTCTGTAATATCCGTCATCGTTGCTACGAAAGATGAACCGACGGAGCCTCGGGAACCTACCAGATAGCCATCATCATTCGATTTCTTTACCAGTTTATGGGCAATGAGATAAAGCACTGAGAAGCCATGTCCGATGATTGGCGTAAGTTCCTGTACAAGCCGGTCCTCAACAATCTTCGGCAGATTCTCCCCATACATGCTGCGCGCCTTGTTATACGACATGTTCCTGATATCATCATCCGCTCCCGGAATCATCGGAGAATAAAGATCATCCGGAATCGGTTTAAACTTCTCAATCATATCGTTGATTTTGCGCGGATTCGTGACCACAGCCTCGTAGGCCGCTTCTTCACCCAGATATTGGAACTCCGCCAGCATCTCCTCCGTCGTCCTGAGATAAAGCGGTGGCTGCAGTTCTGCATCATCGAAGCCTTTGCCCTTCATGAGGATTGCACGATAAATAGCATCTTCAGGATTCAGAAAATGCACATCACAGGTTGCAACCAGCATTTTCCCAAGCTTTTTGGCCAGTTCAGCAACCTTCAGATTGATTTTCTGCAAGTCCTCATCATTCTGGATCTCCGGGAAATCATCGCTGCGCACGAGAAATTCATTGTTGCCGATTGGCTGAATCTCCAGGTAATCATAAAAACCTGCAATGCGCAAAAGCTCATCATCATCCTGCTGCGCCACGATAGCACGAATGAGTTCGCCGGCTTCACAGGCAGAACCTATGATGAGTCCCTCACGATATTCCTCAATAATCTTTCGCGGCAGACGCGGCTGACGATGCAGATATTTCAAATGGGACAAGGATACGATCTGATACAGGTTTCGCAGGCCGTTTGGGTTTTTAGCCAGCAAAATGATATGATTCGCACGTTTCTGCTCATAATCCTCACCAACCAGATAGCCTTCCATTCCATAGATAATCTTGATATCCAGTTTGGCTTCCTTTACTGCCTTGGCAGCATCCGGGAATGCCTGAACCACACCATGATCTGTTACCGCAATAGCCGGCCACCCCCAGCGGGCAGCTGTTTTAACAAGGTTTTTCACAGAAACGACCGCATCCATATTGCTCATATGTGTATGCGCATGAAGCTCGACACGTTTTACCTCGGCATGATCCTCACGCTGCGGCTTCTCCACCTTGGTCATGCTGTCGACAAACAGGACAAAATCATTCTGAAATGTATCAAAACGCACCGATCCCTTGACCTTGACCAGCATGCCATCTCTGACCTGACCGGATACGCGTTCAAACTCTTCTTTTTCCTTTTCCTTGAAAAACTTCTTGCAGCTGATCCCATTCGTATCATCCGCAAGGTCAAAGAGCAGCAGCATTGTTCCTGTTTTGAACTCACGTACATCGGTACGGCCAAGTGAGCCCTCAAAGATAACATTTTTCGTCTCACCATCTGCCTCCGCGATCTTCATGACCTCACCCATGATGCTCTTACCAAAGATGAGCGGGCCATGAGCTATAGGTGCAGGTGCCTGATGACCCGTCCCACTGCCTGAAGCCGCTCCGCCGGCAGGCGATGCTGCAGCATTTTCCCTGCGCTGCTCAGCCTGCAGAGCCTCCATATACTCACGGGTCATAAAGGAATCCCGATCCTCATCCGGAATATCATAGGCTTCATCAACAGCCTTGCACTCCACATCACAAACAAAGCCCAAAAGCTGATGCAATGCCTGATGCATGACCTGGGCAACGGAATGGGCCCGAAGGATTTCCCCGCCGAGCTCACCACCGACCTCAATGGTCAGATGGCTGCCATCCACCACGCGTTTCGCCTGCTTCAACAGATGAAATACGGTATGATTTCCATTTGCTGCAACTTCTACAAGCTTTTTCCAGGACTTCTCAATGGATGCTTCCAAATCGATGACATCCTGATAGAACGTCACCCCATTGATCTTGCATTTCTGCGCAATGTAATCAGCTGCAGATGCAAGGAGCTCACTTGGCATCAGCTCATTCGTCTGCAGCAGGATTTCCCAGCTATTCGATTTTAAGGAAACTTCCACATGCTTGATTCGGCAGGACTTGAAAAGAGACTTCTGCTCCTCTGTAAGCTCCATCCCCTGAACCAGCCGCCAAAACGCATTGCCCTTCTGTGGAATAATACAATATTTCTGTCGCATCCTTCAGCCTCTTTCACTAACCAAAAATCTCTGTCTCTATTTTACCATACTTCCAGAAAGAAAAAAACGAAAGCTCTGCTCAGCTTTCGTTTTT
>CAZTAP010000065.1:0-13166 GCA_964611665.1 uncultured Selenomonadaceae bacterium
GGATATCGCACGCTTTCATTGCTAAATTCATTTTCATTCTCCTCTCAAATAAGCCCTGACCTCTTCCTCAACCGGATCGTACAGATCCGGCTGAACTCCTATATATTTACATGCCTCATATAAGATCGGCACGATATTCTTATGGACACCGACACAATGATGGATATACGGTCCCTCCACAAGCTTTGCTTCTAAACGCTTAATGTTTTGCACCTCGACCCAGAGATAAGTCCCCATGCATTTCGGCCCGTCTACCCCTTTGGCATTGCCCAGCAGCAAAGAGTAGTTCCCTCGATCTCCATCAAAACGGCAAAGCGTTATTTCTCCATGTTTTGCTTCTGCCGTAAGGCTTCCTGGATAGTCAAAGGCTAAAGGACAAGTGAGCTTCGCCTTTTCC
This sequence comes from uncultured Selenomonadaceae bacterium, assembly GCA_964611665.1. Lineage (GTDB taxonomy): Bacteria > Bacillota > Negativicutes > Selenomonadales > Selenomonadaceae > CAZTAP01. The sequence continues at coordinate 398 of CAZTAP010000065.1, forward strand.
CTCGCCAGAGAAATCGGCCAGGGACCACAATGCTGCAGCAATTCACCATTTGGGATATCCGGATGGCGGATTGTCCAGTCCGCAAAAAAGGAACGCTGACCCATTGCAGCAGCTTCAACCAGCAAGGAAGTAATCGCACCATGGATATCTGTTTCACAAACCACAGGAATCCCTTCCTCATTCAGCAGGGCATTCGCCGCACAAGGCATAATACCGATTTCCTGCTGCAATGCATTCCAGCATTGAATTGCAGCCGCATTGCAGCCATATTTTTCAATGAGAAGCTTCATGGCCGTTTTTAACGCAGCAACTTCATAAACAGCCTTCTGCTCAATCTGAATTTCTGTATTTTCCTGCAGATAACTTACAACAGATTGGATTTCTTTCTGTTTACTTCCCTTTACCTCTCGGATTGCTTCCATGAGCTCCGTCATTGGAATCGGCGACAGCTGGATATTGAAGCGTTCCAGCAGCTCCCCTTCATTGCACATCGTAGACCAAAAATCAAACGGACGCGTCGAAATCTGCAGGATCCTTATGTGCCGAAATACCTTGACCGTATTGCATACTGCTGCAAAATCTTTTATGCCTCGTTCAAATACCGGATCATCCAGCCGGCAATTGGTCAGATAGGTGAATGGGACCTGAAACCGCCGCAGCACCTTTCCTGTCGCGAAAAGACCGCACTGACTATCCCTCAGCCTTGTTCCATCGGACTCCGGACGCTCATCCAAAGGTCCCCAGAGCAGCACCGGCACATTCATTTCCCTGGCAAGGCGTGCACATTCATACTCTGTACCAAAATTGCAATGCGGCAGGAATAAGCCGTCTATTTTTTCCTTTTTGAATTTTTCAATTATTTTTATGCAATCAGCTTCGTCATAAAGAAGCCCTTCTTCATTGATATCTGTAATATCAACGAAAGAGATTCCCATTCTTGCTAATTTATCTGCCGTAAGTTTTCTGTATTTCACAGCATCCGGGGCACTAAAGATCGACCTTCTGGTTGGAGCCATACCAATTTTTATGTTTTCCACACATAACGCCTCATTTCATTCAATTAAACTATTCCTTGATTTAATTAAACTATAGCATTATATTTCTTGAAAGTCAATATATTTTAATTGATTTTATTGTGATATTTAAATAAATTCAAAAAAAGAGCGTGCTCAGCATTTGCCGGGCACGCTTCTAAATCCAGGAAATCCTTCCTGTCTCTTCTTATTTCTTTAGCTTTTTTACACTATCACGCTTCATAAGTCTCGTTCCAATGGAAAAACGACGTGCAGAAGCCTTTTTATTCCGGCAGCGCCAGATGAGCTGCTGAACAGCGGCTGCACCCAATTCTTCGCGTGATACCAGAATAGAAGTCAATGGCGGTTCAAAAAAACCTGCCATCGGAATATCATCAAAACCAATAATAGAAATATCCTCCGGGATATGGATGCCTTTTTTGACAAAAGCCTTCATCGCTCCCAAAGCAATGAGATCGTTATCAGCCAAAAGGGCACGTGGAAAATCGATTCCCTGTGCGAGAAGTTCGGCAACATCAGCCTGTGCTCCTTCAAGGCTTGGCTCTACCATGAAAATCTTTTCTTCAGCTTCAGCTGCACCCTCATCGCAGTTTTGTCTGCGATACGCCTGATACGACTGCAAACGCTGCTCAAAATTCCGAATTGCATAGGAACTGCGCAAATAGCCAATATCCTGATGCCCCTGCTCATGAAAATACTGCATTGCACGCCATACACCATCCTCGTTATGGATAGTTACGGTATCAAAGTCACAGCCATAAAGATCGGCATCCATGATCACTATAGGCAAAGCAAGTTTCCTGAAAGCACTCAAATCGTCTTCTGTCATTTCTGTTCCCAGCAAAAGCATCCCCATCGGCTGTACAGACAAGGCCGAGGTTATACATTCTGCCAAATTCTCCCTGCCTGTGCAATAGGTCAGAGTCAGCGTATATTGGAACGATCTTGAGGCACGCTCTACCGATTCCATGAGATCCGTAAAAAACTGTGTATCTGCCAGTACCCTGCCATGGCGTTTATACACCAAAAGACTGATGACGCCCTGTGCTGCTGTGTTTTTTTTACTGCCTGTACTTCCTGTATAGTTCAGCTCCTTGACCAGTTTCAGAACCTTTTCCTTCGTCTGAGCATTAACGCCCGCACGGTCATTCAATGCCATAGAAACCGTTGCCGGGGATATTCCCAGCTGTTTTGCAATATCCTTAATGGTGACTTCAGCCATAATATACTCACTCCTTAATTTAATTAAATTATATATTATTTTAATTAAATCAGCAAGTATATCTCTTATAATATACAGGAAAACGACAAGAAGACCTGCCTCCTGTCATTCCTGACAAGAAGCAGGTCTTCCTTATTCTTTCATACACCATGAACTCAAAGTTCGCTCATCGCTGTTTTTCCTGTAAGTTTTTGGAAATCATTAACAAAGGCCTGCACTGCAGCATCGATTGCTGTGTTTTTGACAAATCCCTCAATGACATCAGGAGCCGCTGTGGCTGCGCCGATCCCATATTTGCAAAGCTCCAGCACCTGCTGAGAATTCTTAAAGCTTGCCGCCAGCAATTTCGTCGACAGCTCATTTTTCTGGAAGATGTCATGGATTGCTTTGGCAACGGCAAGACCATCATAGCCCATATTATCAATGCGGTTGATATAAGGCGCTGCATAGGATGCACCGCATTTAGCCGCCAGAAAGCCCTGCATCGGCGTATAGATTGCCGTCGCCGTCGTATGAATTCCATCCTTCTGCAGCATTTTCATCGCCTTGAATCCTTCTGGTACCGATGGAATCTTGACGAATGTATTTCCCGGCAGCTCGTCAACGATGCGATGCGCATCCTCGACCATCCCCTGGGCATCCGAAGCTACAGCCTGTACATGAAGCTGCAGTTTATTGCCAAGGATACTGCGGATTTCTTTCAAAACCTCAAACGGAGGACGTCCGGATTTAGCCAGAATCGAAGGATTTGTCGTCACACCATCAATTGGATAGTATTCGTAAACTCTTTTTACAGCCTCCACATTGGCATCATCAATGAGTAATTCCATGATAAAGCTCCACTCCTCTTACCTTTTTATTTTTCATAACCTTTATCTCTTTCATTTGTAACTTTATTGTAGCAAGAGTTTTGCTTGATGTCAACGTTTTTCTTCATAAAGAATTATTTTAATTTCGTTCGTAATTAATAAAAGGAGCTTTTCATGTCTGATTTTCCTCTTGCAGTATCTGCAGATTTTCTGCAAATTTTTTATTCAATATTTCCTGGATACAAATACATCTCTCTATATCTTCCGCTGAAAAATCCTGCAAGGCACTTGAAAAACGAGACATCATACGTTCATCAAGCGCTTCATGTGCCGCATAGATCTTCCAGCCTTCCTCATTCAGGCAAAGAAAGCTTTCACGGTTATTTGCCGGATTTTGTTTTACCATAAGAACCCCGTGCTGTTTCAGCTTTTTTACCAGCTGTGATACCGCACTCGGTGTCTTCTTCATTGCCGCAGCAAGCTGCCAGGTCGTTATCTCCGGATGACGTCCAATGTGCTGCAGCATATGGGTTTCCGCTGGAAATAACTGATGTCCGAAATAATTCCTTGGCAAAGTATTATATTTGCGAATCAAAAGACTTCCACGCTCCATTGACTCATACAGCTCACAACAGGCCATTTTTCTCTTGTTCATCATGCATACCCTGCTGCTCAAGAAAAAGTGTCATATCATACCAGCACACACCGCCATGCACTGAAGCAGATTTTCCTTCACATCGATAACCAAAGTGCTCATAAAAAGGAATCAACCTTTTCTTGCACGTCAGGGTAATCAGAGCTTTATGATACCGTGCGGCCTGTGCAATGTACGCTTTCATCAATTGTGAAGCGATTCCTCTCTTCTGCTCCTCCGGCTGTACTGCCAGTCCAAAGACCATCTGGTTCGGCGCAGCTTCATCATGCAAATGCGTTGATTCATAAAGCTCATCGATCAGTTTGCGTTTCTGCGTGATGCACCCATTGATAAATCCGATAACCACGCCATCTTCTTCAGCAACCAGAAAAGAAGTCTTGAATGCCGCCAGACGCTCTTTCAAACTTTGATATGAAGCTGCCTCTGCTTTTGGAAAACATTCATTCTCAATGGATGAAACCTGCTCCAAATCCCTGTCCTCTGCCATTCTGATTAAAATACTCATGCTTATCCCGCCTATCCTTTATTTACTTAACTGTTAAGTAGCTTAACAGTTAATTTCTGTCTTGTCAAGAACAGTCACTTCCTCAATCCATGGAAATAAACTGTCTATGTCTGAAGAATATTATCTGCTACAGTTAGCTTATCTCAAAAGGAGTGATCAATCATGCTTTATTCATTGGAAAATTCAATTCTTCACATCACCGTAAATTCCCATGGCGCAGAGCTGCGTTCACTGACAGAAAAAGCTGACGCTGCAGAATATCTTTGGAATGGCGATCCTGCCTGGTGGAAATATACCTCCCCTGTATTATTTCCTATCGTAGGCAAGCTCACAGATGGAACCTGTACCATAAATGGGAAAACCTATTCTCTTCCCGCGCATGGCCTGGGAAGAATCTCCGATTTCAGTTTGCTTAAGCAAACTGATGATTCACTGACCTTTGCCTTAGACTGGTCAACCGCCTCCCTGCAGCTTTATCCATATAAATTTCGCCTCGAAATACAATATACGCTGCAGGATAATCAGGTCATCGTTCAGTGGCTGGTCAGGAACCTTGATGCAAAACCAATGGATTTTTCGATTGGTGCACATCCGGCATTGTTATGTCCCATTGACCAGGAAAGCACACTGGAGGATTGTTTCCTGAGATTCAATCGAGCTGAACACTCCGACAAATACTGTATCACACCGGAATGTCTTCTTCTGCATGAAAAAACAGGCAGTTTGAATGGAACAGAACTTCCTTTATCCTATGAGTTTTTCAAAAACGGAGTCGCTGTTTACGACGATCTCAAATCTGATGCAATCACCATCTGTTCGCGAAAAAGCAAAAAGGCAATCACCATTCAGGCAAAAGGCTTTCCTTATTGGGGAATTTGGGCACCAGAGAGAGGCGGTGCGCCTTTCATTTGTCTGGAGCCTTGGTTCGGTCATGCCGATTTTGCCGATTTTCATGGTGATTTCCATGATAAAGAAGGCAATCTTACCTTAGCTGCAGGAAAATCTTTTTTTGCATCCTACAGCTTTATCATACAGCAAGGCTGAACCCATATTACGGAAAAGGAATCTCTATAGCACAAGGGATTTCCCCCTGCAGTGGAAATCTTCTGTCTATGTTCCCGTGCCTGCCTTTGCTATACTGTGTTTGTCAAAATCATTCAGGAAATGCTGATGCATCAGACTAATCCGTATTTCCTGAAACAAAAGGAGCCAAAAACATGAATACAATGAAAGCCCTTGTGGTTGAGGACGTCAGGAAATTGACCTATAAGGATGTTCCGGTACCAGAGATTTCAGATAATGAGGTACTGGTAAAGGTACATGCCTGCGGTATCTGCGGTTCAGATATCCCACGTGCCCGTGATGGCGGTGTCCATTCTTTCCCGAGTATCATCGGACATGAATTCTCCGGCGAGATTGTCCAGATTGGCAGCCAGGCCGGAAATTTCGTTACCAGGCAGCGTGTCACAGCAGCTCCGCTTGTTCCTTGCGGACACTGTGCCAACTGTTCTACCGGGCAGCCGGCAATGTGTACGCATTATTCTTTTATTGGCTCACGTCAGCCAGGTGCCATGGCTGAATACGCTGCAGTACCTGCAGCAAATATCATTCCCATTGCTGACAACGTGACCTATGAACAAGCTGCCTGCATCGAGCCGATCACGGTTGCTATCCATGGCATCGAGCGTGCCAGAATCATGCGCAGCGGAAAATCTGCTATCGTCTATGGCTGCGGAACCATCGGTCTGCTGACGCTGCAGTGCCTGCTGGCTAAAGGAATAGAACGCATCTATATCATCGATATTGATGATGCAAAACTGGCTCTTGCCAAGAAACTAGGTGCCTGCGAAACCCTGAACTCATTGAAGATTGATATCCCGGCATACTTTGCCGGGCATGGCAAAGTCGATTACGCTTTTGAAACGGCTGGCGTCAATATTTTACAGGCACAATTACCTGATCTCGTAAAGAAACGCGGCAGCATTGTTTATATCGGCACAGCTCCACGGGATGTCACCTTTCCGGCAAAAACCTTCGAGCAGATCCTGCGCGGCGAGCTTTCCGTCACAGGATCCTGGATGAGTTATTCTGCTCCCTTTCCAGGCGATGAATGGATTGGCGCCGCCGAATATCTGCGTCTGGGAAAAGTCCGGGTAGATGAGCTCATCACACACCGTTTTCCTTTAAGCGCAGGCTATCAAGCCTTTGAAACCTTACTGGATAAAAATCAGCAGGCAATCAAAGTCATGTATACGATGGAGTGATTTCACTCCTCTAAAATTCAGAGGATGTTCATGCTGTATTTCCCCTTGCAGCATAAACATCCTTTTTTATGGTATCATTAAGGAAAGTCACCGCTTCAATACGGAAATTCTCCGCCCTTTACTCTGCAAATCCCGCTCCTGCAGCCAGATTGTTTCCTCAATCCCTGGAAATAGACTGCCTATGCACCTGACAGCTTTTTTGCTACACTTAACTCATGGAAAGGATGATATGCAATGCTAAGCAACCGGCAAGAAAAAATCGTCAATCTGCTGAAACAGCATAAGGACGGCCTTACTGGCGAAGAACTGTCAAGCTACCTTGGTGTTTCCTCCCGCACGATCCGCACAGATATCCGCAATTTTGCGGCAATCCTGCAGCAATATGGCGCAAGGATCCAGTCAGGCACACGCTCTGGTTATTTGCTGGAGATTACCGATGCAAAGCTTTTTAAAAGCTTCGCCAGAGAAACAGTTCTTCCCCATATGGATTCTGCCGAAGACCGTATCCATTATATCATCAAAAGATTCCTTCAATGCGCATTGAAGAATACCTCGCTCACCCAGCAGGAACTTGCAGATGAGCTTTATATCAGCCTTTCCACGTTGAAAACGAACCTGAAAGAAGCTGCCAGGCGCTTGGCAGCTTATGAGGTCGAAATCATTTCCTATAAGACCGAAGGACTGCGTCTTTACGGTCATGAGGAAAAACTCCGTTACTTCATCTCCGAATACCTTGCAGAAGAAAACCGGCCGTCTGCAGCTCAGACCGATGATTTCTTCCTGCAGCTGTTCAAAGACATCGACTTGTCCGCATTAGAAAAAATCATCGTGCAGGTCATCAATGCCTATGAGCTCCATCTGACGGATATGGCTGTACAGAATCTATTGCTGCACCTTGCCATCGCCATGAAGCGTGCCGGCCAGGATCATTATATGGTCTACACCGTAAGCCAGACAAAACTCATGGAAAAAACAAAGGAATTCGAAGTAGCGTCTTCTTTATTTGAAGAAATCTACCGAAAGACAAACATCGATGTAGCAACAAGTGAAATTTATTACCTTACCCAGCACCTCATGGCCAGTAAAAAATATCTCGAAGCAGATGACTCTGCAATACAGCATATGACTGATCTGGTAGAGCAAATCATTCAGCGTATAAAAGAGAACATCAACATCGACTTTTCCCGGGACGATACCCTGATTCGCTGGCTGGCCCTGCATCTGAAGACCGCAATTCCACGCATGAAATTCCAGATGAATATCCGCAACGACGTCCTTGACGTCATCAAGTCAGAATATCCGCTGGCCTTTCAAATTGCAGTACTTGCGAGCAACCTTCTTGAACAGCATGAACAAATTACCGTCAATGAAAATGAGATTGGCTACATCGCGGTTCATTTCGGCGCCGCGCTGAACCGCATGGATATCAAAAACGATGCTTCCATCAAACGTGCTCTGCTCGTTTGTGCAACAGGTATGGGAACAGCCGTCCTTTTGAAAACACGGCTTGAAGAGTATTTTCAAAAACGCATTCTCATTACAGCAACGATTCCAGGCTATCAGCTCACAGAAAGCATGCTGCAGGATGTAGATTTTGTTGTCACTACCGTTCCGATTCGGCATCTGTCCTCAGAAAAAATTGTCTGGACGCATCATTTGCTGAACGACGAAGAAATCCATGCCCTGGAGCAGCGCTTCTTTTCTGCTCATCATGGCATCGAGGCCGCAATCGGGACCTTCTTCCGTCGGGACTGCTTCCATACACACCAAACCTTCAAAAACCGTGAAGAAGTCCTGGTATTTCTTACGGAACAGCTCAAAAGCAAAGGCCTTATGGATAACCTTGCCAAACAGTCTGTTTTTGAACGCGAGGAAGCCTCCCCTACAGAGATCGGCAATCTGGTCGCCATTCCTCATCCCATTTACAACGACCCGCCGCAGTCATCTGTTGCAGTTGCCTTGTTAGACAAACCGATTCTCTGGGATGAACAGCCCGTACAGATTGTTTTTCTGCTCAGCATTGCCAAAGCACAATTCAAGCTTTGGGAACCAATCTTTTTAAAATTATTCAAATACCTTGTGAAAAACAATGGAGGTAAGGAAATCCTCCACGATGCATCCTATGATGTATTTATCCGCAAATTCAAAAAGCAGTTTTCTCAGGAGTGATTACCATGGATTTAAACAGTTTAGTCAACGAAAGACTTATTTTTCTCGATTACGAGGCTGCCGACAGTCAGTCAGCAATCCAATCGCTGGGCAGTGAGCTCGTAAATGCCGGCTATATCAAGCCTTCCTATACAAAGGCAGTTGTCCTGCGTGAACAAGATTTTCCTACGGGAATCCTGCTGCAAAGTCTTGGCGTAGCAATTCCTCATGCTACTCCGGAGGATGCTGTCCTCAAGGATGGAATTGCCATTCTCCGGCTAAAAACCCCGATTATTTTCCATAGCATGGAAGATCCGGAAAACCTTGTTACTGTCTCCATGGTCTTCATGCTGGCACTGCAGGGAGCTAACGATCATATCTCCATGCTGCAGAAGCTTTTTGGCATCTTCCAGCAAGACGAGCTCATCCAAAGCCTGCTCCGTGCTAAAGACGTCAAAAGCTTTCAAAAGCTCATGATTGAGCATCTGCACTGAATTTATTCGCAACTTTCAAAATCTTATTTTATAAAGGTGGCCATTCATCATGAAAAAAATCATTGTAGCCTGCGGCGGTGCTGTCGCAACCTCGACAGTAGCCGCAAACGCAATCAAAGAACTTTGTGCAAAACATAATATTCCAATTGAAATCCTGCAAATCCGCATGACAGAAATCGAGAGCAATCTCGACGGCGTCGATCTCATTGTAACAACCATGCGCATCAAAAAAGATTTTGGCAAACCTTATGTCAATGGCATGCCCTTCCTGAGCGGCATCAACGTTGAAGCTGCCGAAGAAAAAATCCTGTCCTATCTGCGCTGATTCATACTTTACGAGGAGGAACTTTCATGGAAACATTATTAGCCTGTGTGCAATATTTTGTTGATCTCGGTGCAGCCGTCATGCTGCCTATCGTAATTTTTATCGTAGCTTTGGCCCTTGGCCAGTCTTTTGGCAAAGCGCTGAAATCCGGTATATCCATCGGCATTGGCTTTATCGGGATTGGTCTTGTCATCGGTCTCATGCTGAACAATCTGGCACCTGCCGCTAAAGCAATGTCAGCCAACTTTGGCATATCGATGAACCTCATCGATATCGGCTGGCCTGGCTCATCGCCAATGACCTGGGCAAGCAGCATCGCACTCGTTGCAATCCCAGTCGCTATTCTGGTCAATATCCTGATGCTCACCCTGCGCATGACACGCGTCGTAAACATCGATATCTGGAACATCTGGCATTTTGCCTTTACGGGTGCCATCATCAACATTGCTACAGGCAGCTATGCACTAGGCATTGCCGGTGTCGCACTTCATGCAGCCTATGCCTATAAAATCGGTGACTGGTTCGCGCCTGTAGCTGAACGCTATTTCGGACTCGAAGGCATCGCTATGCCGCATGGTACAACTGGCTGGTTTGCCCCGATTGCTGTTCCGGTCAACTGGGTACTCGACCGCATTCCTGTCATCCGCGACATTGATATCAATCTTGAACATTTCCAGAAATTCGGGGCCATGGGAGATCCATCCATCATGGGGGCAATCATGGGTGTCGTCATCGGTATCCTTGCCGGCTATGATTTACGCGGCATCCTGACCCTTGGCATCCAGATGGCAGCCGTCATCGTACTCATGCCGCAGGTCGTCAAGCACATCATGTCCGGTCTTCTCCCTGTATCTGAAACAGCAAAGACCGTTCTGCAAAAACGCTTTAAGAACTCCACGTTCTATATTGGTCTCGATTGTGCATTATTGCTCGGCGATCCAGCTGTTGTTGCAGCCTCCCTGCTCTTTATCCCGGTAACCATCTTCATCGCAGCTATCGTCCCGGGCAATCAGATCCTGCCCTTCGGCGACCTGCCTACCATCGGCTTCTTCATCGCCATGGCCGTCGGCGTACACAACGGAAATCTTTTCCGTACACTCATCACAGGTTCCATCGTGATGTTCATGACCATCTGGATTTCCAATCAGATGATTGAGCTTCATACAACGCTGGCCGCAAATGCCGGACAGCTTACAGCCGGCATGTCCCAGGTAGCTTCCCTGGACCAGGGCGGCAGCCCGGTCACCTACATCCTGACCCAGCTCATGCATAACACCAATATGCTCGGACTTGCAGTCATTGGCGGCTTCTATCTCTTCTGCATCATTTGCACCTGGTTCTGGCACAAAAACCAGCTTGCTGAATTGCAGGCAGAAAACGAAACTCCGGTAGAAAACAACTGACCCGTCCTGCCCGATATCCCGCGAAAAATTTTACAGAGTTTTATTGTGACAATTTTTCGCGGAATTTTTTTGCCCAAAAATAATACATTTTTTGTAAACTATGGAGGAATTTAGTATGCATCAGATTTTATCAACAAAACAAATGCTTTTGAACGCACAGAAAGAACACTATGCTGTTCCAGCCTTTAACATCCATAACATGGAGACCATGCAGGTTGTTGTCGAAGTCGCCAGCCGGCTCCATTCCCCACTCATCATCGCGGCTACTCCATCAACCGTTGCCTATGCAAATCGTGATTATCTCGTTGCTATGGCGGAGGTTGCTGCCAGACAAACAGATATCCCGATTGCCATCCATCTGGACCATCACGAGGATATCGACGAGATCAAGGCCTCCATCGATGCAGGCTTTCGCTCAGCAATGATCGATGCCTCGCGTGAGCCTTTCGAGCAAAACATTGCCAAGGTGAAAGCGGTCACTGCCTATGCACATAAATATGATACCACCGTTGAAGCTGAGCTCGGCAAGCTGGTTGGTCAGGAAGATGACCTCATCGTAAATCAGGCAGACAGTGCGTATACCGATCCGGATACAGCAGTTGAGTTCACCGCAGCCACAGGAATTGATTCCCTGGCTGTAGCAATCGGCACAGCACATGGTCTCTATAAGGGAACACCAAAACTCGATTTTGAACGTCTGCAGAAAATCCGCGCTAAAATTGAAATTCCGCTGGTATTGCATGGTGCTTCGGATGTCCCCGATGAACTCGTACAAAAAGCTATTTCCCTCGGTATCTGCAAAGTCAATGTAGCAACGGATCTCAAGATTCCGTTCTCTGACGCAGTGAAAGATTTCTTCCTCAAGAATCCATCCGCCAATGACCCACGCAAGTACATGACGCCGGGCAAAAACGCCATGGCAAAAATTGCCGAACACAAAATCAAAGTCTGCGGCAGTGAAAACCGCTATTGAAACGGAGCTATGCATCATGATACTCGTTGTTAATCTGAATCCATCCCTGGATAAAATATATTCTGTCAGCCAACTGCTCTATGGGCAGGCTGTCCGGGCAGTCAAAGTTCAAAATACAGCTGGCGGCAAAGGAACCCACGCAGCCAATGTCATCCATATCCTTGGAGAAGAATGTACCGTGACCGGATTTTTGGGCGGCTCTATCGGCAGCTTCATTGCTGCCGAACTCTCCAAGCGGAACATCCGGAACGAATGCATCCCCATCAAAGCTGAAACACGTGCCTGTCTCAACATTGCCGATGCCAATGGTAAACAGACCGAAGTGCTGGAACCCGGCCCTGTTATTACCGATGAGGAAAGAAACGCTTTCATCCTGCGCTATAAATCACTCTTGCCGCAATGTACACTGGTTGCTGCTTCCGGCAGTCTGCCGCAAAATGTTGGCAAAGATTTTTACCGCATTCTCATCGAGCTGGCCAAAGATGAGCACAAACCTTTTCTGCTCGATACCAGCGGTATTGCTCTGCAGGAAGGCATAAAAGCCCGGCCATATTTCATCAAACCAAACAAAGATGAAACAGAGGCTCTGACCGGAAGAAAAATCACCTCCTTTGCAGATGCCGTACAGGAAGTACGTGCCCTTCAGCAGCAGGGGATAGAGCTTCCTGCCATATCTCTTGGCAAAGAAGGCTCCATCCTTGCTTATCAGGATAAGGTCTATCATGCCATACCGCCAAAGCTGACAGCAATCAACGCGGTAGGTTCCGGTGACGCTTATGTCGCCGGACTGGCTGCCGGACTGGCCCAAAGCCTTCCAATAACAGCTGCCATCCGCCTGGCCTCTGCCTGCGGCACAGCAAATGTACTGGAAGCTGAAAGCGGCTTTGTTCAAAAAGATCAGGTTGCTGAAATCCTCAAACACGTAAAAATAGTTGAA
>CAZTAP010000066.1:0-13067 GCA_964611665.1 uncultured Selenomonadaceae bacterium
ACTTTTTCAACATGAAAATTTTCTAATAAAAAAATACGACTGTCTCCTTTTCTTTGGAGCAGCCGTATTTTAGCGTTTATTCCTTTATTCCAGGCAAACCTTGTGCGGATTCAAAATTCCTGCAGGATCGAAAGCCTGCTTGATCCGCTGCATAAGACTGATTGTTTCCGGTGCCAAAGATTCCTTCAGGTAAGGTTTCTTGGCATAGCCTATGCCATGCTCACCGGATACCTGTCCTTCCATTGTATGTGCCTTCGCATACATTTTCTCCATCGCAAGATGGAGCACTTTATCCCAGGCCTCATCCGAAAGATCATCCTTGAGAATATAGACATGGAGATTTCCGTCACCCGCATGGCCAAAGCATTTGATACGTGCACCAATCTCATGCTGCAATCCGTGGATGTACTCGACAAAATCATTGACGGAGCTTCTCGGCACAACAACATCAACCTCATCCATCGCACTCGTTGAGCTCTTGATGGCTTCGAGGAACGCACCGCGTGCCTTCCAGATGGCTTCACTGCGTTCGTCCGTATCCGCGATGAGGAGGTCAATCGCGCCCTGGTCGAGGCAGATCTGCGCTACACCGTCATAATAGGAGGCTATCTCCTCCATGGTATTGCCATCAAATTTGAGCAGCAGGTACGCATTGGCCTGGTTATCCGGGAATTTCCGTCCAAGGTATTCCTCAGCATCCATTATGACCTCGCGTTCCATGAATTCAATGGCTGTCGGTACAGCTTTGGATTTTATGATGAGCGGCACTGTCCCAATTGCCTGAGCCAATGTCGGAAACGGCACAAGAAGACTGACATTTTTCTGCGGCAGCGGCAAGAGCTTGAGCACTGCCTTTGTCACAACAGCAAGCGTTCCCTCCGAACCAATGACCATATTTTTGAGATCATAGCCGGAGCTGTTCTTGACGACCTTGCCGCCAAGCTGCATGACCGTGCCATCAGCAAGCACGATTTCAAGGCCGCGCACATAGTCACGCGTCACCCCATATTTCACCGCACGCATGCCGCCGGCATTTGTGCTGATATTGCCGCCGATGGTCGCGGACTTTTCGCCCGGATCCGGCGGATAGAAAAAGCCATGCTCCTCAACATAAGCAGCGAGCTCCATAAGCAGAACGCCAGGCTCAACCGTGAGCGTAAGGTTCTTTTCATCCAGTTCAAGGAAATGATTCATGAGCGTCGTGTCCAGCATAATGCCATGCTCTGCAGCTACGGAAGCCCCGACGAGACCCGTACCTGCACCGCGCGGCGTGACCGCAATATGATTCTGGCTTGCATAGGCCATAAGCTTCGATACTTCCTCCGTCGAAGTCACACGTACGACCATATCCGGATAAGAACGCTCTGTACTGAGTTCATCATGACTGTATTCCTCATTGATTTCGTCATACCAGAGAATACGTTCCCTGTCTACAAAAGCAGCAACTGCTGCCAAATCTTCTTTATCGAGCTTCTTATAATCCGTCATGCTACCACGGCCTCCCCGCCTTTGATTTTTTCCATCAGCTGTGGAATGATTTCATAAATATCGCCGACCATCGCATAGTTCGCAGTCTTGAAAATATTGGCTTTCGCATCACTGTTGATCGCCAGGATATTGTCTGCATGGTTCATGCCAGCCACAAACTGGATGGCACCAGAAACGCCGCAGGTAATGATGAGCTTCGGACGCACCGTGCGCCCGGAAAGACCAATCTGATGCTTGGCATCCAGCCAGCCTGCCTCTACAAGCGGACGCGTGCAGGCAAGCTCTCCGCCCAGAAGATCCGCCAGTTCCTGCAGCATGACAAGATCTGCCTTTTTCTTGACGCCGCGGCCGGCAACTACGAGCACATCGGCATTTTCAATGCTCTTTTCCTTCGGCTTCTTCGTGATGCCAAGAACCTCAACACGATTGCGAAGCTTTGCTGCCGGCACATCCATCAATACGATTTCTCCCTGTGCCTCTTTCGTACGCTTCGGTGCCTCCATGACCTTATAGCGAACCGTTGCAAGCTGCGGACGCGTATTCGGCGTAAGGATCTCGGCCATGATATTGCCGCCGAAAGCCGGACGGATCTGGACAAGGTCCGTATTTTCATGCATATCGAGAATCGTACAGTCTGCAGTAAGACCAGTGCGGAAACGCGCCGCCACACGCGGTGCAAGCTGACGTCCGACAGAAGTCGCTCCTACAAGGATCGCACATGGCTTGATTTTATGGATGAACGCTTCAAATACCGCGGTATACGTCTCAATCTTGAAGGATTCCAGCTCAGGCTTATCACAAACGAACACTTTATCCGCGCCATAATGTAGCAGTTCATGTGCTTCACCGCGTATTTCCTTGCCCATGAAGATTGCATAGACCGGATGCTGAATCTTAGCCGCGAGTTCACGTGCCTTGCCCAGAAGCTCATAAGTAACCGGATGGATCTTGCCCTCGACATGATCTACATAGACTGCAATGCCTTTCCACTGGCTTTTATCAATAGCAGCCTGCGGCGCATCCTCAACGAATTCCATCGCCCCCGCCGGACCTTTTTTCACACAAAGCTTGCACATGCGGCAGGCAGCGTTAGTTTCTACTTTGCCATTATTTTCCTCGATGGCACCAAACGGACAAATGGAGATCAGTGCCTGAATATCGGTGATTTTATCCTGATGAACAACGATTTTACCCATTTCATTTCCTCCAATTCAATCAGCTCTATACTTATGCAATGAATTTTTTCTTTTTCAGCAGCTCGTACATCTTATCAGCAAGCTCTTCACCTGTACCATCCCAATGCTCCTGTGTTTTATCGGAAACCGGCGGGAAGATTCTTTGTACCTGTGTTGCTGAGCCCGTAAGACCATAGTGTTTTTCATCATGATCATCCATGTCAGCCAGCGTGTACATCTGGATTTCCTTCGCTCCGGTCTCTTTTTGTTTTAAATAAGAAGGCAGCCGCGGCTGGCGGATGTCCTTCTGCACGGTAAGCAGACAAGGGAAGGAAACCTTCAGCCGCTCAATATCCTGCGGCATTTCCATATTCACGATGATGCCATCATCTTCTACCTTCTCAATGCTCTTGACACTGCATACGCTAGGGATATCCAGCTGCTCAGATACTTCCGGCCCGACCTGGGCCGTGTCGCCATCCGTTGTCTGCAGGCCGCAAAGGATGAGGTCAAAGGTGCCAAATTTCTTGATGCCCTGAGCCAGTGTATGGCTTGTGGCAAGCACATCGGCTCCGCCAAACTTGCGATCCGAAACAATTGCACCTGCATCCGCTCCCATGGCAAAGGCTTCCTTGATGACCGCCTTGGCCTGCGGCGGGCCCATGGTAATGACGCTGACGCGGCCGCCATATTGTTCTTTCAGCCAAAGCCCGGTCTCCAATGCATAAAGATCATACGGATTCATTTTACTGTCTGCACCATTGCGTTTCAGTACACCCGTGACCGGATCTACCTCAACCTTATTCGAACCAGGAACTTGTTTTATACAAACCAAAATCTCCACAATTACCCCTCCATTGCTCTCCCATTTATTCTTGTTTTGAATTCATCATACCTTTGTTTTATCTTATTGTATCAAGTTTTATCAATTTTGTAAATAAAGTGAAGAATTTAACTTACCCTGGCAAAAAAGAAGAGAATACCAATTTTTGGCACTCTCTTCGTGAAGCTTTTCCCTTACTCTCGTTTCAATACCAGACCGTTTTGCTGTGCTGCACGTTCAAGCGCAGCATACTGAACCCCTCCTATGGCTGGTACAGCAATGGTTTTACCTGACAATTCTTCCAATGTATCGATGCGTTCATCTGCTTTGACAACAAACGCAGAGCCTGCATTGTTTGCCCCGGCCAGAATATTGATGGGCAGATTATCATTTACACGTTTCAGCATAGCAGTTGCACTCCCCACATATCCTGCTGTTACCTCATGCGCAGCAAATGCCTCCATGAGCTCTGCACTATTGTGATAGGACTTCAGCTGAAGATTTTGTTCTGCAATCAGTCCTGTCTGGCGATAAAAGCCTTCCTTTTCTGCAATATACACGGCCAGTCCATGCAAATCACTATCCAGATAGCCCAGAGATACCCGACTGTTCGAACTGACCTGCGGCGGAATCCAGTTTGGATCCTCCAGCAGTTTCTGTTCTATGATATGGATATATTTTTTATAGAGGAATGCCTTAAAGAAGCTATCCCTGTTCGCATAGTTCCTGTCCCCGATATTTTTCGTGAGCATGCCCGTCTGACTCAGTTCGTCATAATAATCACGCAGGTTCTTTTCTTCCGGAAAATTGACGTACTCGATATTTTCTACTGCTTTTTCAACAACCTCGCGATTTTTACCGGAGAACTGCATCGCGTATTTCAGGACCTTGTCATGATTCGATGAGCTCTTGATGAACTGCGTCGCCTTTACATGTGCCCAGACTAAAGCCAGCTCAGCATCACTGTCTGCATTCTCTGTCGACACCGCTAACACGCTGCCCGGGTATCCTCGCATCACAGCACTGGACTCGTGCAGGTATTTCCCAAGACCATCCTCTACGGCCTGTGTATTGAAAGGCTCGGCTGCAACAAAGCCATCAATTTTCCCATTTTTCATCATACCTTCCATTTCGACGGGGTCAGCCTGCACGATATGAATGCTTTTATCCGCGTTACCATAGACCACACTTTTCAAAAAGAAGCCACCTGCTGCAACGACTACCAATAAGGGGATGAGTGCCTTTCCTTTTCCTAACATGTTCCTCACGCCTTTCTTTTGCTATTCTTGTTTCCTCTGATAATAAATCATCTGACCTTTGTTTTATCATATTGTATCAAGTTTCACTAATTTTGTAAATAGACTGAATTTATTTTCTCATAAAAAAAGAGAATACTACGCTGAGTATTCTCTTTAAAACATTCTCTATTTCAGCAAATCCTAGGCACAAGATTGCCAAGCGGCATATCGACGACCCGGATACCGCCAATTGCCGTACACATTCCGACCTGTCCGGCAGCCGTTTCAGTCGTATGACCAATGACACGCGCATCTCGCCCATAACGTTGATCATGCATAGCATCAAGTATCCTTTCCGTATCCTTTTGCCAGCAAAAAGCCAGGAGTTTTCCCTCATTCGCCAGATAAAGCGGATCAAATCCCAGAATATCGCATACTCCTTGTACTGCCGGGCGCACAGGAATCAGTTCCTCCTCAATCAGCACGCCCGTCCCCGACTGAACGGCAATCTCATTGAGAACAGCGGCCACACCGCCGCGCGTTGGATCGCGAAGTACCGCAATCTCCGGGGCCGCCGTCAGCATCGCCTGAGTAAGTCCATTGAGCGGTGCACAATCACTCTGGATATTATCCGGCAGATCAAGATTATGCCTTCCTGCCATAACAGCAGCTGCATGATCACCAATATAGCCCGAAAGAATGACATCCATACCTGGCTTCACATTTTTTGGTGAAATATTCACATCCGGCAAAATGTCACCAATACCGGCCGTATTGATGAAAATCCCATCTGCAGCTCCCTTGCCGACAACCTTGGTATCTCCCGTAACAATATAGATACCAGCCTCATCAGCAGCCAGTTTCATGGTATGGATGATTTTTCTGAGTTCCGCAATCGGATATCCCTCTTCCAGGATAAGCCCCATCGAAAGATAACGCGGTACAGCTCCGGTCATGGCAAGATCATTGACCGTACCGCATACAGCCAGTTTGCCGATATTCCCCCCTGCAAAGAAATGAGGTTTTACAACATAAGAGTCCGTGGTAAACGCGACACGTCCGCTCACATTCACCGATGCTCCATCATGCAGTTCATTGAGCAAAGGATTGCCGAACTCCGGCAGGATAACCTGCTCCATGAGCTCCTGGCTCACTTTTCCTCCCGCACCATGTGCAAGAGTGATTCTGTCATTTTCCATAGGTAAACCTCCCGCTGCCGTATTTGTACCAGGCAGCACACACACCTTCAACCGAGACCATGCATGGACCGACCGCATGTGTCGGTATGCAGGCCTTGCCAAACAACGGACATTCCGTCGGCCGGATGATGCCGCGCAGCACCTCGCCGCAGCGACAGGCCGTCTTCTTCGGCACAGCCGGAATCTCGACCGCACGCACCTTCTCGATATCAAAGCGCGCATATGCAGACTTCACACGAAGCCCGGAAAGCGGAATCTCTCCAATACCGCGCCAGCGCGCCTCTGCCGGCTCATAGACGGTCTCCAGTATACGCCTTGCACCCGGATTACCCTCCGGCCGCACAACGCTGCCGTACTCGTTTTCAATCCTCGCCTCGCCTGCCGCTGCCTGCCTGGACAAACGGTAAATCGAGCGCAGGATCTGCAGCGGCTCAAAACCAGTGACTACACCTGGCATGTGATATTCTTCCGGCAAAAACGCATAGACCTTCGTGCCGGTAACGACACAGACATGGCCCGGCAAAATAAAGCCATCCACACGTACCTCAGGATCGTCGAGCAGCATGCGAAGTGCGGGTGGTACGAGCTTATGTGCTGAAAGCACATAAAAATTCTGCAGGCCCTGCTGCTCTGCAGCCAGTACCGTAGCAGCCGCAGTCGGTGCTGTTGTCTCAAAGCCTACGGCCAGAAAAATCACTTTTTTCCCCGGATTCTGCGCAGCAATCGGCAGACTGTCCAGCGGCGAATAGACAATGCGCACATCAGCGCCCTCCGCAGCAGCCTGTCCCAGGCTTGATTCTGTTCCCGGTACCTTGAGCATATCACCGAAAGTCGTAACGATGACATCCGGCATCTTTGCATAGGCAATGGCCTTATCCATATAGTCATCCGGTGTCACACAGACCGGACAGCCCGGGCCGGATACAAGTTCCACATTTTCTGGCAGCATCTGACGCAGTCCCGCACGGAAAATAGAAACCGTGTGTGTACCACAAACTTCCATAAAGCGGACCTTTTTCGTATTCAGTCTGGCAATTTCCTCGACCAGACGCTTTGCGAGCTCACGCTCTTGTTCTTTCCCTGCTTTTTCCACTCTTACACCCCTCAAAAATCACCAAAGCTCCTTCAGCAAAGCCGTCGTTTCCTCGGCCTCTTTCTCGTCGACGATCTGCATGGCAAAGCCAGCATGGACGAGTACGAAGTCCCCGATTTTTGCTTCTGGCAGCAGCATCAGGCTGGCATCGCGCTGTACTCCGCTGATTTCTACCCGGGCCAGTTTATCCTGTATATCAATGACCTTAGCCGGAACGGCTAAACACATACATATCACTCCTTGCAGCACGCCAGATGGCATCCGGCGCGCAAA
The DNA here is from genome assembly GCA_964611665.1 of uncultured Selenomonadaceae bacterium. Lineage (GTDB taxonomy): Bacteria > Bacillota > Negativicutes > Selenomonadales > Selenomonadaceae > CAZTAP01. Next base: position 7,290 of record CAZTAP010000066.1, read on the forward strand.
TCCAAATCCGACACTTTATTTTCGTGCTTCTTCAGCCACCCGTGTATAGATGCTCTGAAGCTGCACCGTTTTCTCCTCTGCCTCGACGCCCCATCGGCCAAGTTCCTGCAGAACCTGTTCCTCCATCGTAGGGATAAGGTCAGCCATTTCCCTGGTAAGCCTGACTCCGGCCTCCACTGCATACGGCTGCGCTCCCAGAACAACAACCTCTGGAATTTCTTTGCCGGTCACTTTCAGCAGAGCAAGCACATCCTGTATACCGACCTCATGCACCGAAAGCTTATCCTGAAAATGCTCCATAACCGCTTCATTCTCAAAGCGGAACAGGGTTCCAGGCTTCTCGCCGCCATTGATGGAATCAATGACAAGAAGCTTCCTGGTACCTGTCACAAAACGCAGCAGTTCCATCCCCAATGTGCCTCCATCAATGATCTGCACACTATGCGGAAAACGGTATTTTTCCTCCATATGCTCTGCCATGCGTACGCCAAATCCCTCATCCTGCAAAACAACATTGCCAATCCCCAAAATCGTAATCTCCGGTACTGCCATGATCTCCTGCATGACGGCATCCAGCGTTTCCTTGGGCAGCCCGGCAAAACATCCTTTATTCTTGCTGTCTTCCACGTTCATTTCTCCTCATTCTTATCTCTGTTTCTGCCTGATCAGGCCTTTTTGGCTCTGACCTCAGCTCTAAGCCAGTTATACCATCCCTCAAGTCCTTGTCCGGTCGTACAGGATGTCTCCAGAATAGTCGCACCGGGATGGATTGTCGTGATATCCTCACGCGCTGCGGCCAGATCAAAGTTCGTATACGGCAGGATATCCACCTTATTCAATACAGTCACCGCCGATTCCTTAAAAATCAACGGATACTTCAAGGGCTTGTCATCCCCTTCAGTAATGCTCAGCACAACCCCCTTCTTATCCTCACCGATATTGAACTCAGCAGGACATACAAGATTCCCGACGTTCTCAACGATCAGCAGATCCAGCAAATCAAGGTCAAGCTGGCCAAGCACCTTCTGCACCATCGGTGCATCCAGATGGCAGCCGCCGCTCGTATTGATCTGGATAACCGGCACATCATATTTGGCAATGCGATCCGCATCCTTTGTCGTAAACAAATCTCCTTCAATGACCGCCATATGAAGCTCATCCTTCAAGGCTGCCATTGTTTTTTCCAGCACCGAAGTCTTGCCTGAGCCCGGCGAACCCATAAGATTCAATACAAAAATCTTTTTATCCGCAAAGAGTGCTTGATTTTCAGCTGCAATACGGTCATTTTTCCCAAGAATATCCTGCATAACAGGAACTTCCATGCTAATCCACCTCCAGATATTCTACCTGCATTTCACGTCCGGAAATAATCTCCAATACCCCCTGCTTGCAGGCAGGACAAATAAAATTATAATGTTCGATATGCATTTCCCTGCCGCACTTCTGGCAGCGTCCCACCAAAGGCACATGATGCAGCAAAAGCTCAGCCTCCTCGGCAATCGTCCCCTTCACCAGCGATGTGAAGGAAAACTCCAGTGCCTCGGTCTCCACACCTGCCATTTCACCAATCAGCAGACTGATTTTGCTGATTTTCTTTGCTTCATTTTTTTCCGCATAGTCCAGGGCAATATCGAGAATCCCCTCAGCCAATGCCATTTCATGCATTTTTCTACCTCATCCTATACACACGAAAGGACGCTTTTTCTTCATCTGCAGAAAAGCGTCCCCTCGTAAATCACTTACAATGCAGCCTCAAGGCCGCGCTGGTTGAAAACGTTCAGGATATCCATGAGCTTTGTCTTGGCTGGATTATAATCGATTGTCGTCTCACCATCGTGCGCATGAATATGCACAAACAAAACTCCTGGAAGGCCGAGCAGAACCTTTTCAACCTCTTTGGCACTATCTTCTGTATAACCTTTTGCATTGAACTGCAGACGCGTATTGCCGTTTGTCTCACCGCAGCCGCACTCTTTACACATGAACCATCACCTCAAAATTAATCCTCTTCTTCAAACGTCTCGACTTCACCAGCATCCACCGGCTCATGCGCCAGAATCTTGCTGCCGGAGAACATACTTGAGACTTCACTTTCACCCTCCATATACTCTGCACGGATGACCATATAAAGATGGCCAATCGCAAAAAGAATAATGAACCAGGCAACATAATGATGGACAAGATGTGCCGTAAACTCTCCGCCCAGCAGGATATTCACCCAGCCAAACATTGCAGCGCCGACACTGCCCGGATCTGTCATAAAATACATGCTGAACCCGGTGAGTATTTCAATGGCTACCAGCACATACAACAGCGCATAGGACATACGCGCCAGCGGATTCCGCAAGAACGAAGCATGCTCCGGACTCAGCAGCATATAATGCAGTGCGACATCGAGTGTCTCCCGATAGAAATGCCCTTCCCACACACGTGGAAAAAGGCGGTCGCCCTTGTTGACAATGAATCCATAGATTCGAAGCACAAAGGCCGCACAGAAAATATAGGCCGCGGCAAAATGAATATTGCGGATGTAATCGACAGTCATACCGCTGGTTGTCGGCTCAGAAGCAAAAATATCCCAAGGCTGCGTAATCATCAGACCGGTTGCAAACAATGTCACGATACAGCAAACCATGATCCAATGAAAGATGCGCAAAAACGGACTGAACAGGTAATATTCCCTGCGTACTACTTCTTTCATTCCACTGTTTCCTGCTACTTTTCAGTAGCTTTTCCTTTCATCAGATTTCAGTCTTCTATCCGCGTTCCCATATACGGATCCGTCGTAACCACCTTGATCTTATCCCCCTTGCTGTTGAACATATGCGTTGCACATGCCATGCAAGGATCAAAGGAACGAATGACCTTCAGGATTTCCAGCGGCTTATCCGGAACTTTGACCTTCGTATCCATCATAGCCAGCTCATAAGCACCATGTCCTGCCTTGTCATCACGCGGGCAGGCATTCCAGGTCGTCGGCACAATGCACTGGTAGTTATCCAGTTTGCCGTTCTTGATGACACACCAATGGCTCAACGCACCACGCGGTGCCTCATAAAGGCCAACGCCTCTGGCTTCCTTCGGCCAGGTGGACGGTTCCCATTTCTCTGTATTTGCGACCTTCGTATCGCCGTCCTTGATATTCGTAATGAGCTTATCAAAGAAGAACTTGCTGATTTCCGCACTAAGCTGCGCTTCCAGGCCGCGTACAGCTGTACGGCCGACCATTGTCGGCATCCAGACTTCCGGCTGCAGATTCAGGACTTTCGATACTGCATCAATCTGATCAAGCATCATTTTTTCAGCCCAGGTTGGATCCGGCAAAGCCCCTTTCCTGGACTTCGTATAAATGATGATATACCGTGCAAGCGGTCCAACCTCTGCCGTCTTGCCACGCCAGAGCGGTGTTTTGAGCCAGGAATACTTGCCCTGCTCGTTAAGTGCCTTCCAGTCCATATCCGTGCCTTCCTTAGGCCCGGTAATTTTCGGCTCTGTTACACCATCCCACGGATGAAGTGCTGCACCGGATTTCTCCGGATAATCATACCAGGCATGATCAACCTTTTCATTGATAATGTCCGGATTAGAAATATCATCCTGATTGAATTCCGTATATTTAGCAACCGCAAAACCTTTGCTGAAATCTTCAACGACACCATTGCAGCGAACCAGCAAATTCTTGTAGAAATCGCCATTTGTCGTACCGCTGAACGGTTCAATCGGATAAGCACCAAAGCCAAGCACACACTGTTTCGCAAGACCGCCGCCATCGACCATGCCTTTTTTGACATATTCCGTACCGATTGCCAGAAGATCCGGCAGGTAGAAATTATTCACGATAGTACGCGCCGTATTGATGGCCCGGTCCACAATTGCCAGACGGGCCGTATTGACTGGTGCATTGCCATCGTCCAGCGAAATGGAGCACGGCATGCCGCCCACGACGTAATGCGGATGCGGATTCTTGCCGCCGAAAATAACATGCGGTGTAACAAGCTCACGCTGCTTGTCCAGCATTTCCAGATAATGCGCAACGGCAAGAAGATGTACCTCTGGCGGAAGCAGCTGATAATCCGGATGGTCCCACCACTGTGCCGCAAAAATGCCAAGCTGGCCGCTTTCGACAATCGCCTGGACCTTTTGTTTGATTGCCGCAAAATACTGCGGCGTTGCCTGTGGAAAATCCTTTGGATAAGCTTCTGTGCTGATCCCTGCAGGGCCTGCAAAAGGAAGCTTGTACGTGTTGAGGATTGTCGTCTGCAGGTTGGCCGTTGCTACCGGGTCAGCTTTCAGCGCATCGACCGGGCTTACCCAGTCCAGCGCATGCAGATGGTAGAAATGGATTACATGATCCTGCACCGTCTGGGACGCTGCCATGATATTACGGATATAATTTGCGTTTTTCGGTATTTTGATGCCAAGTGCATCCTCAACAGAACGCAGTGAGGCAAGTGCATGTGCGGTCGTACATACACCGCAGATACGCTGGATATATGCCCATGCATCACGCGGATCACGGTCCTTCATGATGAGCTCAAGTCCACGCCATGCCGTACCACTCGATAAAGCATCCTGGACCTGTCCGCTGCCTTCATCTACCTGGACTTCAACACGCAGATGGCCTTCGATTCTCGTTACTGGATCTACTACAACATGTTTCATTTATTCACCTGCTCCCCTTTTTCCGCCTTTTCAGCATCTCTTGCTGCCTTGTCGCGCTTCTTTTTCTGAATGACACTTGCTGCACCATGTGCGGCTACACCAGCAGCTGTTGCAATGGCAAGCCCGGCACCGATTTTATCGATATTGCCCAACGGACCATACTTCTCCAGTCGCTGCGTAAACGGCGTATCATCCCAGAAATTCGCATTACTGCAGCCAATGCATGGCGCACCCGACTGAACCGGATAAGACATGCCCTGATACCAGCGCATATTGCCGCAGGAATTATACGTCTCCGGGCCACGGCAGCCCAGCTTATAAAGACACCAGCCTGCTTTCGAGCCAGCATCATCAAAGCGGTCTGCAAACATCCCCGCATCAAAGAACGGGCGACGGTAGCAGGTATCATGGATACGATTTCCATAGAACTGTTTTGGACGATCTTCTGCATCAAGCGGCGGAAGTTTGCCAAACAATGCGATATGCATGACCACTCCCGTCATGACCTCCGGAATCGGCGGACAGCCTGGTACATTGATCACCTGTTTATTGCCGGTAAAATGTGCAATACCAGCAGACCCTGTCGGATTCGGCTTTGCGGCCTGAATGCCGCCGGCCACAGCACAGCTGCCATAAGCAATGATTGCAGCTGCTCCCTTGGCAACCCTCTGCAAAGTCTGGATGAACGGACGCCCACCGGACATACAGTAAATTCCATTGTCCTTCGTTGCAACCGCACCTTCTACAGCCAGAATATACTGTCCCTTATACTTCTCAATGGTTTCCTCCAGATGGGCCTCAAACGGCTCACCACAAGCCGCACTCAGCAGATGGTCATACTCCAGCGCAATATTGTTGAGCACCAGATCCGATGCGAGCGGTGCACCCGAACGAATAAACGATTCGTCACAGCCTGTACACTCATGTCCATGCAGCCAGATGACAACCGGCAGCGGCTTTGCCTCCGCTGCCTCAACAACCTTTGACAGCATGTCCGTGCTGAGTCCCATGACGGACGTAAGTGCTACGCAGCCCTTGATAAAGCTGCGGCGGCTCATGCCCTTTTTGAGATATACATCCCACATACTCTCCCGTTTGTCCACTTTTTTACCTCCT
>CAZTAP010000067.1:0-4442 GCA_964611665.1 uncultured Selenomonadaceae bacterium
AAAGGAGATGCGAAATCGCATCTCCCTGAATTTCCTATGGAGCGGGCGAGGGGAATCGGACCCCCCTCTTCAGCTTGGGAAGCTGACATTCTACCAATGAACTACGCCCGCAAAACTGCCTTACAAGAAAATATTCTAGCATAAAATGGCAGATTAGGCAAGGAAAAAAGATATTTTCGTCAATTGCGGTGCATCAGGCTTTCAATCGTGAGCTTTGCCTGGGGCTGTGATAAGGTGTCTGTGTGTTGTGCGGCCGCAGAAGGTTTGCCATCCAACGGCTTCAGGATGACCTCCAGCGTATCGCCGTTTTTGATGGGATCCGGGAATTCGACGGGCTGCTTATTGACGAGAATCGTAAAGGTCATGCGGCTCGTCATAGCTGGCGGCTGAAAGCCTACCGCAAGCAGTGCATCGCTGACGGTGGTAGCCTTGCGCTCAGAGCGCAGATAGCGTACGGAAGCGCCTTCTTCCAGCAGTGTGCCCGGAGAGGCCTTATGCCCATTGACTTCAAGCTCGATGCTGGCAGAAGGGATCTTGTATTCGCTGTTCTTGTAGTAAATGACGATGGAAGCATCGAGTTCGGAAATGTTCAGTACGTCGCCGAGCTTTGGCTCTGCTGCAGCAGTATACTCGATGTGGTCGCCCTCGCGGATGGGCATGGAGATGGTTGCGGGCTCATCATTCAGCAGAATATCCGGGGATAACGTATGCTGAGATGGTGTGTCGTTGAGCGTATAGTGGAGCTTGCGGCCTGTCGGCGGATAGCCTGCTGCCCGCAGCGCCTCGCCCAGTGTCTTGGGTTCCTTGCTTTCAATGACATCGCTGTCCTTCAACTGTCTTGCAGGCTCTGCTGCCTCGCCATTTACCATGATTTGCTGACGGAGGTGTTTTTCCCGACCGTTGACATAAATTGTATATTCAGGTGTTTCGGTAAGCAGATCAGATAGTGTGATTTCTGGTGTTTCCCCATCATGTCCGGCTTCAATGAGGATATGGCTGTCATTTTTGATCGGGGAATCAAGATTTGCGGATTCTCCGTCCAGCTTCAGGACAGCCAGTGTGCCAAGCGTTCCCGGGAAGAATTTTCGCTCGCCATTTACTGTGACCATGAGTCCAAGGCCTGGATGACCATTGTATTTTTTGAGCTGGATGCCGGCATTCAGCAGAGCATCTGATATGGTGAGGTCGCGGAAGTTGAACAAGCTGTATTCTTCGTCATTGACATAGACGGAGAGGAAATGCAGGGTGTTGATGGAAGCAATCTTCAGGATACCGAGTGGTGTCACGGCATCCGGAGAATGCAGCTCATCCGGGATGAAGTCGATGCCATCAATCGTATCCGGCCGGCGTACGGCGACACGTCCCTCCGGCATATCGAGGGCTTCGGCTACGAGCTTGGGCAGATGTGGAGTGAGTGAGCCGCCGCCCACGAGCATGATCGCTTGTGGTGCTGCACCATTGAGTTCCATGATTTGTTTGGCGATAGCTGCAGCGAGATTTTGAATGGCTGGCAGGATCGGATCGATGATATCCGTCGGTGCCAGATCATAGCTCATGCCAAGGATATCTGAGAAATGGACATTCTTGCCGTTGGCAGCATCGCGCTTGAGCTGCTCTGCGACATTGAAGTCCAACAGGTATTTCTGCGAAATGGCTTCGGTGATTTCATCGCCTGCGAGAGGAACCATGCCATAAGCGATGACCGAGCCGTTCTTGGTAATGGCGACATCTGAGGTGCCTGCGCCTATATCGACGAGTACCAGATTCAGATGGCGCATGGTAGGCGGAATCAATACATTGATGGCAGCAATCGGCTCAAGGGTCAGAGCACGCATGTCAAGCTTTGCTTCGTGCAGGGCAGACTGCATGGAGTCGATGACCTGACGCGGCAGGAAGGTTGCAATGACCGTGGCAACGGCGGTCTTACCGCGCTGACCGACAAGCGTTTTGAGCTGGTTCCCGTCCAGCGTGTATTTGATTGTGCTGTAGCCAACGCAGTAGTAAAGCGTCGGGTCTTCTATGGTACGTGAGGCCGCAAGGCGGGACTGGGCAGCCTGGACCCCGGAGAAATCCAGCGCACGCTCCTGCTCGGCCGTGATGATGCCGTTGACTTCGAGCGAGGCTTCAGCGGTCATGGTATAGAGCGCGCGGCCAGCGGCGGCGACTGCTGCGTGATGCAGCGGTCCCGTGCGCCTGGCCAGAGCTTTTCTGACCGTGTCGATTACCGCTGCGACCTGAGGAACATCATGGATCTGTCCATCCAGCATAGCACGTGTCTTATGTTCCTGGCGCTCCGTGTCCAGAATATGCAGCTGACCATCGGCATCACGTTCTGCCACAATGCCGATTACGCTGCGGGTACCGATATCGAGGGAAAAGATGTGTTCTTTGCGTTCTTTGTGTACAACAGGCTTTTTCGCGCGAGGTGTACGTTTTTTCCGTGGCTTTTTGCCTGCTTCGGAGGCAGCTGTTTCTTTGCGGCTGCTGTTATCTGAGGGAATGTTTTTTATTCTTGGCATAAAATTTTCTCCTTATTGCGTATAAAATAAAGGGTTAATTCTATTACTTCGCGAATTAATTATAAGAATCCTGTTTGATTCGAATATTATTTGTTGATGCGGAAAGAAAAAGGGATTAGAATAAATCCTGGAGCTCAAAGAAATGGACGTGATATTATGACAGGAAACAGAGAAGTAATTACAGGCAGTGATTTCAAACGCATGGTGACTGGAGCCTACAGCGAATTTCTGCTGGAGTATGAAAATATCAATGACCTTGGCCGGCAAAAGAGCGAAGGTCAGGACAGTCTGCCAGGCACGCATATTCTGCGTACAATGGGGGCGGCAGTCATGCCGCTGGCAGATGCGAAGGATGAAAGCATCGGCGGTCTTGCGCGCCGTGTGGCGAACGCTTCGATGCTTGGGGCACGCGGTAATGCAGGCGTTGTGCTGGCTCAGCTTTTCCGCGGGATTGCGAAGGGGCTTTCCGGGAAATATGATGCGACATCGTCAGAATTTGGCAAGGCCTTCCAGTATGGTATCCTTTATGCCCAGCGTGTGATTCCTGAGGAACCTGAGCGGCCAATCATCACCTCGGCGAAGGCGGTGGCCAAGGGGGCCTATCATGCAGTACGCGCTAATCTGCCGATTTCGGAGATTCTTACGGTAGCCATCGAAGCTGGGGAAAAATCCCTGCAGCATGCCGGCTCTGATGCCGGGGCAAAAATCATGCTGGTGTTCCTGCATGGCTGCCTGAAGGGCCTCGACGGCAATTTCGTTTCACCAACGGTGAGCCTTTCTCTTGGTCTTGGCGGGGATCGCTTGTCGATGCCGGATCCGCGGCAGGATATGGTACGGCCCTATTGCCTGAATTTTAGCGTGGAGAATGCAAAGGCAGATCCTGATGAGGTGGAAAAGCAGCTGAAGGAAAATGGCAATTTTGTTGTAGTTGAGCGCCGCAGTCAGTCCCTGCATGTGCATCTCCATACGGATCATCCGGGAGCTGTTGTGGAGCAGGCCGTAGGATGGGGCCGTCTCAGGGCGGTCGATATCATCAATATGGCAGAGCCGCATGCGCTTTCCGCCGCACATTCAGCACTGGTTCCGGTGGCGGTGCTGGCGATTGCAGCAGATAAGGAACAGGCTCAGAAGCTGCAGGACGAAGGGGCAATGGTCATCCTGGATGGCAGTGCACAAAGCTGTCCTTCCATCGGTGAGCTTATTCATGCAGCGCATAGCGATATTGCGGAGTCCTATGTCATCCTGGCGAACAGCGATAGTCTGCAGCTTGTGCTGCAGCAGACGAAGCGTATTCTGGGCAAAAGGGTAGAACTGGTCCTTGCAAAGAATGAGGACGAACAAAAGACTGCGATCCATGGCTTTGATGCGAAGCTTTCTGCCCGAGAGAATGCAGAACAGATGCAGAAGCTTTTGAACTGAATGATCATAAAAGGGCAAAACATTTTGGCTGTTTTGCTCTTTTTTTTTGGAAAAAAGCAGGAAAATCAATGAGTTTCTAGAACTACTTATCTAGATAATAAACTGAATAATGATTATTTTTTAAAAATAACAGATAGGGGGGAATATTATGCAATTACAATCGATGAAAGCGAGGTTGATTCTCGTTATTGTCGGCGTTTCCGTGCTTACGACCTTTTGCGTTGGAAGCTTCTTCATCTATAACAGAGTGCAGGAGAGCAAAAGCCAGGTTGAAAGCTATCGACAGCTGCTTGAGCAGAGCGTGGAGAGTGAGCTGAAGAATGAAACACAGCAGGCGGTAAGCGCAATCAATGAAGTGTACAAGAAACAACAGGCAGGACAGCTTACAGAAGAACAGGCGAAAAAGGAAGCTGCAGATCGGGTAAGGGATCTGCGCTATGATGATGGCAAGGGATACTTTTGGATTGATACCTATGAAGGGGTGAATGTCGTGCTGCTCGGACG
>CAZTAP010000067.1:4542-13029 GCA_964611665.1 uncultured Selenomonadaceae bacterium
GCCCAGGAAAAGGAAAAGACTGCGGCAGCCCTGAAAAGCAGTATCCTGCAGGCGGTTGGCTGCATTGCTATCCTGCAGCTGCTGTTCATTGCTTTTGCGGTTTATATCAGCAAGCGCATTGCCGCGCCGATCCGTTTCGTGACAAAGCGCATGTCGATTATGGCAAAGGGTGATTTTTCTGATACGAAAATGGATGATCCAAGAATTTTTGCCATGATGGAACGCAAGGATGAGCTGGGAACGCTGAGCCGGGCCATGCGCCAGATGCATGATAATGTCCGTGAGCTGATGAGCAAGATCATCGAGGCATCAGAATATGTGGCTTCGGCTTCCGAGGAACTGACTTCGAGTGCAGAGCAGTCTGCAGAGGTAAGCGGTCAGGTGGCTGACTCCATCGTGAGTGTGGCAGGCTCCTGCAGTGAGCAGTTTACGGAGGTCGAGACAGTAAGCGGCAGGACAGAGGATTTGTCTGTGCACATGCAGGAATTTACGCGGACAATCGATGAGTCTACGCAAAAGGTTCATGCAACGAAAGAGGCGGCAGGCCGCGGCAATGTTGAGGTAGACCAGGCTGTACGCCAGATGCAGACAATTGAGGCTTCGGTAGGTGAGTCGGCAGAAGTCATTGCAGGGCTTGGCGAAGAATCAAAGAAAATAGGAACCATCGTGGATACGATTGCAGAGATCGCTGCGCAGACAAATCTGCTCGCACTCAATGCAGCGATTGAAGCAGCACGTGCCGGTGAGCATGGGCGAGGCTTTGCTGTCGTAGCAGATGAGGTCAGGAAGCTCGCCGAGCAGTCACAGGATGCAGCGGGCAGGATCGCTGCCCTGATCGGAGCAATCCAGCAGGCTGCCGATCATGCGGTTACCGCAATGCAGCAGGGCATGCAGCAGGTCGAGGGCGGCACAAAGGCCGTAAGCAGTGCAGGTGAGAGCTTCAAGGATATTGTGGATATGGTTACGGAGGTTTCGGCAAGCTCTGATGCAATGGAACGTATTGTGCAGGAGCTGTCCAAGGGAACCAGTCAGATTTCTACTGCCGTTGAGAAGATCAATCAGATGAGCCGCAATGTAGCATCAGAGGCAGAGACCGTATCGGCAGCAACCGAGGAGGAAACGGCCTCCATGAATGAGATTGCCTCTGCCAGTCGGAAGCTTGCGGAAATGGCACAGAATCTGCAAAATGCCGTAGTGAAGTTCAAAATTTGATAATTTCATAAAAAAAGCGATGCACACGGGATGCATCGCTTTTTTTATGCGGGAAGATGGAAGCAGCTGCAGAGATGCTGGAAGACAATCTTTGGCGATATCGCCTGCATACAGGCATTGGTCTTATCGCGGCAGCGGGTTTTGCAGCAGCTTGTGCAGTCGTGAGGGCTCAGAATGAAGCTGTGCGGTCCGGTGAGGGGACCGTAGATCGTCGGATGCGTAGGTCCCCAGAGGCTCAGTGTCGGCGTACCCATAGCTGCTGCGATATAGAGCGGACCGGTATCACCAGTGAGCAGCAGGTCGGTTTCCCTGAACAGTGCCGCAAGCTCCAGAAGACTTGTTTTTCCGGCAATCGATACGGCGGAGCGTGACAGTCCCTGCAGGACTTCATCGATGTAATGCTGGTCCTTGGGCGCACCGCAAAAGACCAGCTGGATTTCTTCCGGCAGCTTGCATAACGCAGTGCGGAAGCTTTCCACCGGCCAGTTTTTGTCCGGCCAGGTTGTGCGTATATTTACCATGAGGATTGGTTTGGCAAGAGAGATGCCATGGCTTGGCAAAAACTCCTCGGCAAAATGCTCAAGCTTTGGCGGAAGCGCGAGAATAAGGGCCGGCTCCAGTGTATGGATACCAAGCGGTGCGAGGGAGGTCATATAGCGGCGGATCTTGTGCGGGTCATCAATTGCCGGACCGCGTTCTGTCATGAAAAGATGGTTGAATTCATGGCGCTCATAAATGCCGATGCGGCGTGGTGCGCCGCTCAGACGTGTGATGAGACCGGTGAGGAAAAGACATTGGATGTCCAGTGCAATATCGAAGGTATAGCCATGCAGCTCTTTACGCAGTGTGCGCAGCATGCCGAAGGCCTCACGCAGCCTGCGGCCTGCGACAGCCTTGTCAAAACGGCTGCGGTCCCAGACAAGCAGCCGGTCAATATCCGGATTATACTGCAGCAGCTCACTGGCAGGCGGGCTGGCAAGCCAGGTAATATGACAGGAAGGATAGTGGAGCTTCAGGTTATGCGCTACGGTTGTAGCGTGCAGTACGTCGCCAATCGAGCTGAGACGTACGATAAGGAAACGGGAATGCTCAAAATTCATAAATCAGCCGTCTTTCTAAAAGGATTTACCCTGTGAAAAAATAATGCTACAATAAAAGGATATGGATTTGCCGTGTGTAAACTATGTTGATTTTACCACATAAGGCAAGCAGAAGTAAAGGAGCTGAAAACAGCGTGCTAAAGGATATTACCATCCGGTCTCTCGCAAATGATGCGTCATATACACGGGGCTGCCGCTATTATGAAAATGGGGCGGTCGTCGAGCTGAAAAAGCGCCGCTTCGACACACATTCCTACACGGCAAAGGTCAATGGCAGTACGGAATATGAGGTCGAGGTTGAGCTTAATGCGAGTGATACTGCAGTGACGGACTATGCCTGTGACTGTCCGGCAGCCATGCTTTATGATGGAGCCTGCAAGCATGTTGTTGCGGCGCTGAAAGCTGTACAGCATGAACAGCGCCTGCAGGACAGCGGACAGCAGAGAGCCGGCTCCGGCCAGCGTCTGTTCCGTTTTTTTGAACGCGCTGCGGTTCAGGAGGAGCAGCTGGAGGAAGCACGTCCGCTTGTTCTGGAACCAAAGCTTTGCGTGAATCGTGAATACAGCCGCTCGACGTGCTGGCTGGAATTCCGCATTGGCTATGATAAGCTTTATGTTCTGCGCAATATCCGGGAATTCATTCTTGCGGCGCGTGATGGCATGACCCTGTCTTTTGGCAAGGGACTGACCATTGATACGCGGTATCTTTCTTTTGCGGCGGGAACTTCAGCGGGGCTTTGGAAGCTTTTGCAGACAGCGAACCGCGATGAAGAGAGCAGCTTGTCCTACAGCTCCTATTTTAAGTCGTCGTATTCAAATTCCAGCTATATTTTTGAACAGAAACGGTTCAAGCTTTCACCGGGCAATCTGCATCGTTTCTTTGAGATTATGGGAGAGGAGCCGTTTCTTTTGCTGCTCAATGAGCTGGAGGAGAAAAGAGTCTATATCGAACATTGCAACCCGGTGCTGGAAGTTGATGTAGAGGACCGTAATGGCAGCGGCCGGGTTTCTCTGCAGACAGACAGCCTTGCTGTGCTGGACAGCGATTGCCGTTATGTGCTGCATGAGGATGTCGTCTGCCAGGTGAGTGATGAATTTGCCCAGGGTCTGAAGCCTTTGATGGAATCCTTTCAGGCAGCGCGGCATCTTACGGTTGACCGTGAAGATATGGGGGATTTCTTCAGCCGTATCCTGCCGGAAATCGAGAAGGTTGCCAAAGTTCGTGTTGCACCAGGCTTTTCCAGCCGGTTTGAAATCATGCCGCTGCAGGCCAAAGTTTATCTGGACTACTATAAAGACGGCATTGCAGCACGTCTGGAGTTTTGCTATGAGAACACCTCGTTCAATCCGGTGATGGAAAAGTCGCCGCAGAAAACCGGACAGGGGCGTATCCTGATCCGGGATGTTCTGACCGAAAGGCAGATCCTGAATTTTTTCAAGAAGTATCATTTCGAAACAGAAAAAGATCAGCTGCTGCAGCCGGATGAAGAAAAAAGCTATGATTTCCTTACCGAGGCTTTGCCGAAGCTTACCGAAATCGCTGATGTATATTACTCGGAGCTTTTTCATAAAAAGCCGGTACAAGCGATGGCGAAAGTTACGGCCGGTGTGAGCGTGAACGATGAGAATCTGCTCGAGGTTTCTTTCCGCAATCAAAACTTTGATTTTGATGAACTGATTGATATTTTGGCTTCCTATCGCCTGAAGCGCAGATATCACCGCCTCAAAGATGGAACGTTCGTCTCTCTGGCTGATCAGCAGCTGGGCGGACTGGCTGATTTTGTGGAAAGCGCGGGTATCCGCAAAAACAGCGTAGATGGAGATAAGACGCTGGAACTGCCGCTTTCGCAGGCGATGTATATCGATGCACTTGCGCGCGAGGAAGACGGGCTGCGGCTGGAACGCAGCAAGAACTTCAAGGCTGTGGTGCGTGACATCCGCAATCCTGCCGATGCGGATATCGAAGTGCCGCAGGAGCTCAAAGGCGTGCTGCGTGATTATCAGGTCACGGGATTTTCCTGGCTGTCCACACTGGCCAATTACGGTCTGGGCGGTATCCTTGCAGATGATATGGGACTGGGCAAGACCTTGCAGGTGATTGCCTTCCTGCTGGCTCATCGTGAGGAGGAGGCGCCGCCGGCACTTGTTGTTGCGCCAACCTCACTTATGTACAACTGGATGGATGAGATCGTGCGTTTCGCACCGCAGCTTCGTGCTGCTGTCATTGCGGGAACGAAAAAGGAACGTGAAGCATCACTTGCGGGCGATATGCAGTACGATGTAATCATCACGACCTATAATATGCTCAAGCGCGATATTTCGCTCTATGAGAAGCAGAACTTCCGGTATTGTTTCCTGGATGAGGCACAGCATATCAAAAACCCTGGCACGCAGAATGCCAAGGCCGTCAAACGGCTGAAGACCGGCGGTTATTTTGCACTTACGGGTACGCCAATCGAGAACACACTCACAGAGCTCTGGTCGATTTTTGATTTTCTCATGCCGGGCTACCTGTCTTCCCATAAGAATTTCAAGCAGCGCTTTGAGGTGCCGATTGTGCGGGCGCAGGATGAACATGCCTTGAAAAATCTGAACCGCCATGTGGCGCCCTTTATTCTGCGCCGTATGAAAAAGGATGTGCTGCGGGAACTGCCGGACAAGGTCGAAAGCAAAATGCTCAACGAGATGACGGCAAAGCAGGCAAAGGTTTATGCGGCCTATTTTGTTCAGGGACAAAAGGAATTCGCCAGGGAGCTCAAAGCCCATGGATTTGGCGAAAGCCGGATAAAAATCCTGGCAATCCTTACACGTCTGCGCCAGATTGCCTGCGACCCATCCCTTTTCCTGGATGGTTATGATGGCGGTTCGGGCAAGCTGGATCTCCTGGAAGAAGTTGTGCAGGAAGCAGTGAGCGGCGGGCATCGTATCCTGATTTTCTCGCAGTTTACAACGATGCTGCAGCACATCGCACAACGACTGGATGCACTGAATCTTGATTATGAATACCTGGATGGACATACGCCTGCACTTGAGCGGGTACGGCTGGTCAAGGAGTTCAATGCGGGCACGCAGCCGGTATTCCTCATTTCGCTCAAGGCTGGCGGTACCGGCCTGAATCTTACCGGAGCAGATATGGTCATCCATTACGATCCCTGGTGGAATCCTGCAGTGGAGGATCAGGCCACGGACCGTGCCTATCGCATCGGACAGAAAAATAATGTACAGGTCCTGAAATTCATCACGAAGGATACAATTGAAGAGAAAATCTTCGCTTTGCAGGAGAAGAAAAAAGCACTGATCGATCAAATGGTCAAACCGGGTGAGAATTTCCTGTCGAAGCTCTCTGAGGATGAAATCCGGGATCTGTTCAGCGGCCGGTGACAGAAGGGGGGACACGTATGAAGCGCTGGATTATGCATGTCGATATGGATGCATTCTTTGCATCGGTAGAGCAGCGGGATCATGAAGAGTATCGCGGCAAGCCTGTCATCGTGGGCGGTCTGTCTTCGCGCGGTGTGGCTGCAACGGCTTCCTATGAGGCGCGCCGCTTTGGCGTGCACTCTGCCATGCCCATGGCAGCGGCAAAGAAACGCTGCCCGCAGGGAATCTTTGTTCAGGGGAATCATGCACATTATCGTGAGGTATCTGCACAGATTTTCGCGATTTTTGCGCGCTTTTCTCCGTTGGTTGAAGCGCTGTCCATCGATGAGGCTTTTCTGGATATCACGGGTATGGGCCAGCTTGCTGCATCGCCCAGGGCGTATGCACAGCGCATCAAGCAGGCGATATATGAAGAGACGGGACTGGTTGCCTCGGTGGGCATAGCACCCAATAAATTCCTTGCCAAGCTGGCTTCAGATCTGCAGAAGCCGGATGGACTGGTCATCATCCCACCGGACCGGGTGAGGGAAATTCTCTGGCCTCTGCCTATCCGGCGTCTTTGGGGTGTCGGCAAAAAAACAGCGGAAAAGCTGCAGAATATGGGCTATGAAACCGTAGGGCAGATTGCTCAGGCAGAGCAATCCGGGCTGCAAAAGGCCTTTGGCCCGAAACTTGCAGCTCAGCTTGCTGCGCTGGCGAATGGACAGGATGACCGGAAGGTGGAGCCTATGCGGGAGGCGAAATCCATCGGCAAGGAGATCACGTTTCCGGAAGACCTCCGGTCTCTGGAACAGGCAGAGCATGAGCTTTTGGAGCTGGCGGAGAAGGTTGGCTGGCGTCTGCGCATAGCGGGTGTGCAGGCACGGACGGTTCAGCTGAAGGTGCGCCTGGGGGACTTTACGACCTATACGCGCAGCCGTACTCTGTCGGAGGCAACCTGCTATGACGAAGTGCTTTACGCAACGGCAAAAGATCTGCTGCGGGAACTGAAGATAACTTCAGGCTTTCGCCTGCTGGGAGTTACGGGGACAGGATTCGAGCTGTTTGGCCAGGCCTCTCTTTTTACGGACCCGAAAAAGGAAAGGCTTTATCACGCAATCGATGCAATCAAAAAGCGCTATGGCGAGGGAGTCCTCACCAAAGCGCAGTTAGTAAATAAACACAAATAAACGAAAAGGAGCTGCCAGCCCAGGCTGGTAACTCCTCTTCAAAGCAGGTGTCCAAAATGCCGGTCGCTTTATATGTCTAAAACCTGCGACTAGCAGGTGGGTACCTTAAGTCATGCGTTTGCTATTCGTTCGAGACGCTTCAGCAGCTGCATACTCAAATCAGGTTCCCTTAGAAAAATGTAGGTTAGACATAATGAAAAGCTTGCGAACACCTCAGGCAGTTCCTTCTTTTAGGTTATAATATCATATAAAAAGTGATTCTGCAAGACTTGACAAACAGGTTTCATCCCCTATAAAATGCAGACATTACAGAAGTTTCAAATGCACGAAAAAAGACAAAATTTAGGAGAGAAGACTATGAGCAAAAAAATCATGCATGCAATCCTTGCTGAACCGGGAAAAGATCCGGAAATCCTTGAATTGCCGACGAGAGGTCTCGAACATGAGGAGGCAATCCGCGATGTCCTGGAGGGCAACTATGGAGCCATAGAATTTTTCCAGATTCAGCAGGGAATATCTTTGTTTATTCTGGTCAACGATCTGGCCGCGGTGCTTGGCATGAAAGCAAATCGCCGTTTCCCGGGAACTGACCGGGAGCAGATTATTTTTGGCAAGGCTGTTTTCATTGCAGCCTATAACGGAGAAAACGAAGGCCAGGAGGGAACGCTGGATATGCCTGAGGAGATGTGCCAGGTATTCATCGAACAGATCAAAGCGAATTTCGAAGCCTGTGCGGGTACCGAACAGCCGCGGGCGCAGGATACGGTTTACTATGAACATCAGGGGGAAGAAAATGAAAAAGCCTTCCGCTGGATCGAGACCGATGCACCTGCTGATCCCGGACAGCCGATTACGGCCGGCCGTGTGAAGTTCTATGGGAAAGAGCAGCAGGAAATCATGGAAATCAACGGAAGGTTTTTCAAAAAACTCGCTGTTTATACGGAAAAAACGCCAGTGCATTGAACTGCCTGTTATTTGAACAGGCCGATCAGCTGCATGACTGCGTAGGTAAATCCGCCTGCGATGAGCGGGCCTACGGCAATGCCCTTGAAGAAGAATACACCAGCCATCGTGCCGATGATGAGAGCCGAAACGACTTCCGGTGTGCTCTTCAGAAGCTGGATGCCGCTGCCGCCTGCAGCAGCGGCCAGGATCCCGGCAATGACGGCAACGATGCCGAGCGGTGTCTTGAACGATTCCAACATGGTCTGGATGGTGATCTCACCTGTAGCAATCGGGATGAGGATGGCTGCAGTGAGCAGGATGATGCCCCAGTTCAGCCCATTGGAGCCAATGAC
This sequence comes from uncultured Selenomonadaceae bacterium, assembly GCA_964611665.1. Classification (GTDB taxonomy): domain Bacteria; phylum Bacillota; class Negativicutes; order Selenomonadales; family Selenomonadaceae; genus CAZTAP01. The sequence continues at coordinate 12,702 of CAZTAP010000067.1, forward strand.
ATTGAGCAGAGAGGTCAGGCCCAGAAGCTTCAGCACGAGCACGATCGTGGCAGCATAGGCTACCGAGGTATTATGCCCGATGATGCTTAGGAGCAGGATAAAGCCTAATGCAAGATATTCAGAATACAAAAAATCGCCTTCCTTACTTTTGTTGTATAGCATTCATTATAGCAGAATAATTTCGCGTTGCGAAATCTTGAACAATGGCGTTATAATAAAAAGAGATTTTTGAATCCGAAAAAGAATATTAAGGGAGATATAGAGAGCATGGAAAATATTTTTAGTGTAGCCGTACAATACCAGGAAAAACTTGGTTATATCGAATATG